>CAZCRN010000001.1:0-26350 GCA_964501125.1 Hadarchaeota archaeon (SeqCode)
AGTTTCGGGATCCAGTCAACTACTCCGAATGCCGTGAGATAGAAGAGCGATGCGAGCGTGCTTATTAGCACGTGCGCCGCGTGTGGGCATCGGGTCCAGCGAAGTATGAAAGCGCCAATTGCAGCACCCACTACTGCCGGCAGGATGACAACCCATGGGTGTTCCACGAGGCCAAAATGGAAGGTCATCGAGGCCCCAAGCCAAGCACCCCCAACGTGGGGCAGGGCAACATCGCTCAGCGTGCATATCGCGATTGCTCCCGCGACCCCGATGACAACAGAAGCTAGAATACCCCCACCATGCCGCCTAAACATGGTCGCGGTTACCGCCGAGCTCAGCAGCAGGTGGGCGGGATGCAAGATGTGGAATGCATGGTAGGAGGTGCTTGGATCGAGTTCAGCCGAGTGCACCGCGCCCATTACGGCTAACCCTACGAGGGCCCCGAATGCTGTGAAGGGTGCATGCCCCTTGAGCTCCGCAGCGATGTGTTTGAGCCGCCCCATGTGTACAACGAAATCACTATATTCTAAACGAAGCAATAAAGTTGGGGTCGTGGGGTAGCTTGGCCTATCCTTCTGGCTTAAGATCGTTCTTCAATGATCTGCCAAATGGGACGTAGGCCAACGCAAAAAAGCCAGAGACTCGAGTTCAAATCTCGGCGACCCCACCATGCCAAAGTTTAAGTTTATAGGATAGGGCTTTGAGGTTGTGACGAACCTTTGGGTGGGAAACATGCGAGTAGCCCTCATAGGCTGCGGCTCGATAGGCACGGTTTTAGCCAGAGCCATCGATACCGGCCAGGCTGGAAAGGCCAAGCTGGTCTGGTTATACGACCTAAAACCCGAGAAATCTAAAGCGTTGGCAAAGAAACTACGATCGAAGCCCAAAATAGCGAGAAGTTCGGCCGAGGTTTTTGCAGACAGGACAGTCGATTTGGTAATCGAAGCGGCCTCGCAGCTAGCGGTAGAACAGTACTCGCTCGATGTTCTGAAATCTGGCAAGGATTTGATGGTAATGAGCATTGGTGCATTCGGAGATGAAAAACTGCTAGCTAGCGTTCACGAACTGGCTGAGCGCACTGGCCGTAGGATTTACATGCCTTCAGGCGCGGTGCTCGGCATCGATGGTATAAAAGCCGCGATGTTAGGTGGAATCGACGAGGCGATCTTGACGACCAGAAAACCGCCCGCGGCGCTGAGCTATAGCAAGTATCTATCCGAACACGGCATCGACCTAACCGATTTGCGGGAGCCTCTAACGGTTTTTGAAGGCCCCGCCCGTGAGGCAGTCAAGGCATTTCCTAAAAGCGTCAACGTGGCCGCAGCGCTGAGCTTAGCGGGGGTAGGGCTGGACAAGACCAAAGTGCGCATCATTGCCGACCCATCGCTGGATCGAAACGTTCACCAAATTCGCGTTCGCGGGAAGGCGGGTGAGTTCATCACGGAAGCGCGGAACGTGCCCTCACCCGACAAGCCAGAGACGAGTTACCTAGCGGCTTTATCGGCGATCCGAACGCTTCGCAATTTAACTGAGACCATCCAGATCGGAACCTAACTCGGAAATTAATAAAAGTCGACAAATGATTATTTCTACAAGTCCGGGGGTCAGCTATGAATCCACAGAAGCTTGAGGATAAAATAAAGAAATTGAAGGAAAAGGAAAATGCTGTTATTCTGGCCCACAACTACCAGATACCGGAAGTTCAGCTAATAGCAGATTTCATCGGAGATTCCTTAGGCCTAGCCCAAGCCTCAGCTAAAGTGGATGCCAAACTCATTGTTTTTGCCGGGGTTGATTTTATGGCAGAAACCGCAGCGATGCTGAACCCGGATAAGCTTGTGGTGCTACCTGATCCGGAGGCCGTATGCCCAATGGCGGCACAGCTGCCAGCGGAGGTTGTGCGTGAGGCCAAGCGCAAGCACCCCAACGCGGCGGTTGTGTTATACGTTAATACTCTTGCTGAGGCAAAGGCCGAGTCAGACGTCGCATGCACTTCTGCAAATTCACCTCAGATCGTCAATGCGCTCGACGAGGACACGATTCTATTTGGGCCAGACCGAAATCTAGCGTGGTTTGTGCAGCGCCGCTCGGATAAAAAGATCATTCCAATTCCCGAAAATGGGTACTGCTATGTCCACAAGATGTTTGCAGCGGCCGACATTGGTCTCCTCAAGGAAAAATACCCGGATGCCGAGGTGCTCGCACATCCGGAATGTGACCCCGAAGTTCAGAAGCTCGCGAGCCATATCTGCAGCACGAGCCAGATGCTGCTCCGTGCGAAGGCGTCGCCAGCCAAGCAATTCATCATCGGCACCGAAGTTGGACTAGTTGGGCGATTACGACGGGAATTTCCGGATAAGGAGTTTATTCCTGCTCTAGAGGCTGCGATATGCGAACAGATGAAGAAACACACCTTGGAAAAAGTTTACCTAGCGCTGCGTGACAAAAAGCACGTGGTGCGCGTGCCGCCGAAAATTGCAGAACGCGCGCGCGTGACTATCGAGCGGATGCTTGAAATCTCTGGGAGGGCTGCGCGTGATTGATCCCACAGCGAGAAAAAAAATTCAAGAAATTTTGGCCGAAGACATAGGCTCAGGTGATGTGACAACCGAAGCTCTTGTGCCAAGTAAAGTTACAGCCAAGGCTGAGATAATCGCCAAACAATCAGGAATACTGGCGGGGGTGGCCGAGGCCGCCGCAGCATTCGAGGAGATGGGTGTTCGAGCAAAGGCCCTCAAATCCGATGGGCAGCGAATCAAACCTGGCGACGTGATAATGCGGCTTGAGGGCCCGGCCCGGGGCATCCTTTCAGTCGAACGAGTGGCACTGAATTTATTGATGCGCATGAGCGGCATCGCTACGGCGACGCGCGAGATGATCGATCGGGCTAGGAAGAAAAATCCAAAGGTGATTATAGCAGCCACACGAAAGACGGCCCCGCTTCTGACCTATTTTGATAAACGCGCGGTCAAGGTCGCGGGCGGGGAACCCCACCGGTACAAACTCGACGAACAAGTTCTGATAAAGGACAATCACCTCAAACTGGCAGGTTCAGTTGCCCAAGCGGTTCGTCAAGCGCGCGAAGCTGCAAAGGGTAGGAAAATAGAAGTTGAAGTTAGTAAGCCCAAAGATGCATGTGAGGCCGTGAGAGCGGGCGCGGATGTTGTGATGCTTGACAACATGAGTCCAGCGGATATTGGTCGTACAATGAAGGCGCTTGAACAGGAGCATTTGCGAGGTCAGGTAACCTTAGAGGCCTCTGGTAGAATCGATCTCTCAAACGTTGAAGATTTTGCATCCACGGGTGTTGATATGATCTCATCGAGTTACATGACCATGCGAGCCCCGGCGTTAGACATGAGTCTGGAGATTCGAAGATAGGCCTAGGCACCAACAACGCTGTAAGTTAGATCGCTAAGTCTCCTGATAGCTTCAAGCTTCTCCCTTTTGCCGATTTTCGCTTCCTGAACGGCAGCCTTCAATACTTCATGGGCCTCATCCATTGCCTTGCGGTCAACTGGAAACGGTGTCCCATCCTTAGAGCCGAACGCGAACGAAAATTTCACCGGATCCTGCCAGCTTGGTTTACATCCGTACATGAGTTCAGACAACAAAGCGAGCCCGCGCACGGTCGCCAGCCCGATGCCTTTGAAACTCAATAGTTCCTCAAAGTTCGCGGGTTTGAGTTCGTAGGCACGCTGCATGGCAGTCCAGTCAACTCGGCTTGGGAGGAGCTTGATGTAGGCTATCCTCTGGGAAGGTGGCCCGGGGAACCATTCCTCAAGCGTTCGTTGCCCCCTGATCTTTGCAGCCCTGAATATAGATCGAATGTGGCTCGGGGAGTGATCGCGAATCAAATCAGTCACAACCTTGCGGCATTCGGTACTTTGCTTAGCAGTCATGTTTAAGACCCGATCGTGCCATTGGTCGCCCAAGATCGCGCTGTGAGGTTCATCGACGAAGCTTCGAACTTGGTCGGATAGCCAGTGATAGCGTCTGGCCGCGTGGATCTTTGGTCGCATCCCCTGCTGCACGACTGCCCACTTCCCCTCATCAGTCACGAATATCGTGTGGTGGTAAATCGGATAACCAGCTTGGACTGCAGCGGTGTCAACCTTCGCCGCCATTCGGCTCGCGTAGCGCGCTCGATCTATTTGTTCGGCTGCGAGGTCGAGCTGCTGACCTACCGTCGCTAGCTTGGCAGGCACTTGTCTGCTCAGCTTGCCTTTTCCCCCGACAGCCGCGATGCCGTGCTTGGCGGGGTCAAGGGCCGAGCGAAGGACACCGCATAACACAGTGGTTGCCCCCGAGGTACACCACTCCCAACCCAGACATGCGGCTAGACTCTGGAACCAGAGGGGGTCGGAGATACGCGATAAAAAGACATCTGGCCCGTACTCGTCGATGAGCACGTCGCACACACCGCGCGATAGTTTGATCATGCGTTCGACTAGCCAGGGAGGTGCACGCGTTGCAGCCAAGCGCAATTCAACCGTCGCGACCTTGCGCATCTGGACCCCAATCGATAATCGCGCTGAAAGTTTAAGAACCTGAAAGTCAGAAAATTGAACGGTCCCGCGGTAGCTCAATTTGGTAGAGCAGCCGGCTGTACGCATGTTTCCGACATGCGGGCTAAAGACCGGCGGGTTGGGGGTTCAAATCCCTCTCGCGGGACCATCCACAGAACAAGTTTTTTACCGCGGAGATCTCAATTTATTTGGGTTGGCGGTCACAGCGGCGGGGAAACTCCGGCTCTCGTCCCGAACGCCGAAGATAAGCCCGCCAGCGATCTGGACTGTACTCTTGTGCGAGAGCCAAGGGGAACTCCAGGACGCTGCCAACCCACTTTTGTAGAAATGCATATTACGACAATTGACAAACCTAAATCGGTGCCCCGGTAGTGTAGTCGGGTCTATCATGCGGCCCTGTCGAGGCCGCGACTCGGGTTCAAATCCCGACCGGGGCGCCATTTTCGCTCGAAAGCCTTAAATCTGGAAATAATAGACTTAATAAGCGAAAAGCATAAAAAGGGTAGTTTTCAGCTACGTTTTACCCTCGGAGGGGCCCGTGGCGCAGTCTGGTCAGCGCACCGGCCTTTTAAGCCGGGTGTCGGGGGTTCAAATCCCTCCGGGCCCGTTGGCGGCGGCGTAGCTGTTTGTGTGGTGGGAAAATTGGCGAAAGAGTTCGATGTCCGGGAGCACGTGCTCGTGCCCAAGCATGAGGTGCTAACGCAAGAGCAGGCACGCAAATTGCTTGAGAAATATAAGGTATTGCCACATCAGTTACCAGCAATCAAGGTCACGGACCCGGCCGCAAAGGCGATAGGCGCCAAGGTCGGTGATATTTTAAAAATTACCCGGATCAGTCCAACAGCAGGCAAAGCCGTCGTTTACAGACAGGTGATCAGGGGCTAGGTGGTGCAATTGCAAGAAGCGAAGTTGCAGGATACTTGGCCATTGCTTGGGGCTTTCTTCAAGGAGAAGGGTTTGGTTAGGCAACACCTTGATTCCTATAACGAGTTCATCGAGCACCGACTACAGCAAATTGTTGACGAGATCGGTGGGATAGAGCTAGAAGTCGAATGGCTCGACGTCGTGTTCGGTCGCATCCGGATAGGTGAGCCATCGGTTAAGGAGGCCGATGGTTCGCGCCCCACCATATTGCCAGCGCAGGCACGGTTACGTAATCTCACGTACTCTGCGCCAATTTTCCTCGAAATGATTCCGGTAGTCCGAGGGCGCCAACGTGAACCGGTCGAGGTTTACATCGGCGAAATGCCAGTAATGTTGAAGTCAAAAATTTGCGGGTTAAGCAAGATGAGCGATGAAGAGCTGATCGAAGCTGGCGAGGACCCACTCGACCCCGGTGGCTATTTCATAGTTAACGGTTCCGAGCGCGTGATCGTTACACAGGAAGACCTCGCATCGAACCGTATCTTGATTGAACACGACGAACGTACGGCGCTAGAAGTTTCAAAAGTTTTCTCGACCCACCGTGGTTTTCGTGCACTGGTCATAGTCGAACGCAAAAAGGATGGTCTGGTGCGTGTCACGTTTCCAGCCGTACCTGGCCACGTGCCATTAGTGGTACTGATGCGGGCGCTTGGGCTCGAGAGCGACCGTGAAATCGTCGATGCGGTGTCGGATGATCCCGAGATCGTTAAGGAATTGTTCGAAAACCTGCAAGAGGCCATGGAGGTCAAGACAGGAGAGCAAGCGCTTGATTATATTGGCCGCAGAGTTGCGATCGGGCAGACGAGAGAGTACCGATTGCGCCGCGCTCAGGAGGTGCTGAGAAGGTACCTGTCACCACATATTGGCTCACGCCCTGTGGATAACATCCATAAAGCCTATTACCTCGGCCGGATGGCCGAGCGAGCGATAGAGCTTGCACTTAGGCGTCGCGGTGTCGACGACAAAGACCACTACGTCAACAAGCGGCTGAAACTGGCCGGCGACTTGCTCGAGAGTATGTTTAGGTTAGCTTTCATCAACCTCATTCGCGACATCAAGTATCAGCTTGAACGTGCAGCTGCCCGCGGCCGAGAGCCGAACCTTCGGACCGCGGCACGTGCGGACGTGCTCACCGAGCGCATTCGACATGCCCTTGCAACAGGCAACTGGCCCGGCGGCAGGACTGGTGTAAGTCAGCTGCTGGATCGCACCAACTATATCGCCACTCTATCGCACTTACGCCGTGTCGTATCGCCCCTCAGTCGCAGTCAACCGCATTTCGAAGCTCGCGATTTGCACCCGACCCACTGGGGTAAGATCTGCCCATGTGAGACTCCAGAAGGCCCGAATTGTGGGCTGGTTAAAAATTTGTCATTAACAGTTGAAATCTCAACTGGCACCGACGAGGAAAAAGTCGAACGCGTTTTGTACAAATTAGGAGTCACGAAAATACAGAAAGGTAGCGAGCGCCGGGGCAAGGCAGGCGTTTACATCAACGGCCGCTTAATAGGGGTAACCGAAAACGGGCAAATGCTCGCCACCAAGCTCAGGGAACGTCGTCGCAAGGGTGCTGTTGATGAGCAGGTAAACGTCGCTTATAGCGCGGGCACGAACGAGGTAATGATAAATACAGACTCGGGTCGTGTGCGCAGATCACTGGTCGTGGTCGAGGGCGGAAAGCCGCTTTTGACGCAAGAGCATATCGAAAAAGTTAAGTCCGGCGAGCTGACCTGGCCCGATTTAATTCGGACTGGAGTGATTGAATACCTCGACGCTGAAGAGGAGGAGAATTCGTACATCGCAATTACAGAAGAGGGCCTAACACCTGAGCACACACATTTGGAGCTTAACCCAGGTTCGATTTTGGGCATATGCGCCGCGTTGATCCCATATGCCGAGCACAACCAATCGCCACGCAACACGTACGGCGCCAATATGGCCAAGCAGGTGCTGGGTATCCCAGCTACCAATTTCCAAGCTCGTCTTGACACCCGTGGACATTTCCTACACTTCCCGCAGACCTCCATGGTTTGGACGAAGGCCATGGATGTGATTGGATTTGATCGTCGGCCAGCTGGGCAAAACTTCGTTGTCGCCATCATGTCATATGGAGGCTACAATATGGAAGACGCGCTCATCATCAACAAGAGCTCAATCGATCGCGGTCTCGGCCGTTCAACTTTCTTCAGACTCTATGAGGCCGAGGAAGGCCGTTACCCCGGTGGGCAACAGGACAAGTTCGAAATACCGACAGAGGAAATCCGCGGATATGCAGATACGAGCCTCTATCGAAACCTTGGGGACGATGGCTTAGTTGAGATAGAATCCGAAGTGCGTGGCGAAGACATCCTAATCGGGAAGACAAGTCCGCCGAGGTTCTTGGAAGAAGTCGATGAATTTGGCATAGCAGTTGAACATGGCCGCCGAGAGAGTTCGATAAGGGTTAGGCCTAGTGAGGGGGGTATAACTGACATGATTCTGCTTAGTGAGACGGTTGATGGCAATAGGCTGGCACGTGTTCGTGTGCGCGACTTGCGGATACCTGAAATCGGTGACAAATTTGCATCTAGGCACGGTCAGAAAGGTGTCATAGGTATAGCGCTTGATGAGGCGGACATGCCTTTTACGGAAGACGGGATCGTACCCGATCTAATAATCAATCCGCATGCTGTACCATCGCGCATGACAGTCGGGCAACTATTGGAGATGATTGCAGGCAAGGCCGGCGCGATGGCAGGGCAGCGAATAGATGGCACGACGTTCAGCGGTACACCCGAACAGCAACTGCGTGAAATGCTGCGCAAACACGGCTTCAAGGATACTGGCAAGGAAATCATGTATAATGGAATGACCGGGGAAATAATACAAGCGGACATTTTCATCGGCGTCTGTTACTACCAGAAGTTACACCACATGGTGGCAGATAAAATCCATGCCCGTGCCCGTGGACCCGTACAAGTCTTGACGCGCCAGCCAACGGAAGGCCGTGCACGCGAGGGTGGGCTGCGCTTCGGTGAGATGGAGCGCGACTGTTTGATTGGACATGGTGCAGCGATGTTGCTGAAAGAACGACTCTTGGACGGATCGGATCGGCACGTTGCCTTAGTATGCGGTAAGTGCGGCAGTTTTGCTGTTCACGATAGGCGCCGTGATCGCATGTACTGTCCAGTATGTGGGGAGGACTCAGAGATCTACAGCGCCGAGATGTCGTACGCTTTCAAGCTGTTAATCGACGAGCTGCGGTCGATGTGCCTAGCGCCACGATTGCAGCTACGGGATAGGGCATGAGGTGGTCAGGATGGCGTACGTGCCTAAAATAATCGACCGAGTAGGCTTCGGTTTGGCTTTGCCCGATGAGATACGTAACATGTCAGTAACATGTATCGTCGCGGCTGACACATACGATGAGGACGGCTATCCGATCGAGCGCGGGTTAATGGACCCACGCCTAGGGGTGGTCGATCCCGGCTTGAGGTGCCGAACTTGTGGCGCTCGTGCCCGCATGTGTACTGGTCACTTTGGCCATGTCGAGTTAGCGCGGCCAGTCATCCACGTTGGCTACGTGAAAAATATCTACGATTGTTTACGTGCCACGTGCAGGAAGTGTGGAAGGATATTGCTGCCCGATCCAAAGCTCGAGGAATACCGCGAGTTGGCGACCGGCATACAAGTGATTGGCCATGAGTGGCAAACATTTGTGGATAAAATAATCCGAAAGGCCTCGGTAGCTGACAAATGTCCACACTGTGGTGAAAAACAGCAGAAAATCAAATTCGAAAAACCGGTTTCTTTCATAGAGGGCAAAAGCAGGTTAACACCAAGCGATGTGCGCGAAAGACTTGAACGCATAACCGATGACGATGCTATCCTGCTGGGGATAAACCCGAAGGTGACGAGGCCCGAGTGGATGGTCCTGACTGCTTTGCCGGTCCCGCCTGTGACCGTCAGACCAAGCATAACGCTAGAATCGGGTGTGCGATCAGAGGATGACCTGACTCACAAGTTGGTGGACATCATACGAATCAATCAACGTCTAAGTGAAAACATCGAAGCTGGAGCGCCACACCTAATCGTTGAAGACTTGTGGGAGCTGCTACAGTATCACGTTATCACTTACTTTAATAACGAGGTTTCAGGCGTTCCCCCAGCCCGACATAGGTCTGGCCGTATCCTGCGTACCCTTGCACAGCGCTTAAAGGGCAAGGAGGGGCGCTTCCGTGGGAATTTGTCAGGTAAGCGTGTGGACTTTTCAGCGCGTACGGTAATTTCACCGGATCCATGCATCAGCATAAATGAAATAGGAGTGCCGGAGTACATCGCAAAAACCTTAACAGTACCAACCCGAGTAACTGCACAAAACGTTGATGAGCTTCGTGATTTCGTCAGACGTGGCCCGGACATTCATCCAGGCGCGAAGTGTATCATAAGCCCAGATGGCAAGCGCTATGACCTTCGCTATGCTGACCGCGAAGAGCTGGCGAAGGCGCTTGAGCCCGGTTTCGTAGTCGAGCGGTGCCTCATGGATGGTGACATAGTACTCTTCAATCGACAGCCATCGCTGCACAGGTTATCCATCATGGCCCATAGGGTCAAAGTTACACCAAACCGAACATTTAGTCTAAACCTCTGTGTATGTCCGCCGTATAACGCCGACTTTGATGGAGACGAGATGAACCTACATGTGCCGCAGAGTGAGGAGGCCCAAGTGGAAGCCCGTGTCTTGATGGGAGTTCAAGAGCAGATACTCTCACCGCGCTTTGGTGGCCCAATCATAGGTGGCATTCAAGATCACATAACCGGAGCATATTTGCTTACTCATAGGGATACTTTGCTTACACGCGAGCAAGCCCAGCAATTGCTAGCCGCAGCCGACATAACGGCCGATTTACCGAAGCCCGCCGTGAAAAAAGCAGGTATTGAATATTGGACGGGCAAGCAAATATTTAGCATGCTTTTGCCAAAGGGTTTGAATCTGATTTACAAATCCCAGATCTGCAAAAACTGCGCACGTTGCAAAAAAGAGGAATGTGAAATAGATGCCTATGTTGTCATACGCGACGGGCAGTTGGTCTCAGGTGTCATGGATGCTCGGTGTTACAAAGCCCTTGCTCGCTGTGAAGTGTTAGATAGGATTGTTAAGGATTACGGCCCGACGATTGCACGTGAATTTTTGGATCGCGTAACGAGATTGTCCATAGCCGCAGCGACCACGTTCGGATTCACGACGAGCATAGACGACGAAGACATACCTCCAGAGGCCAAGGAACATATTGAGGAAATACTCGACGAAGCACGCGATAAGGTAAACAAACTGATCGAAATCTATAATGCAGGCGAGCTGGAGCCATTGCCCGGACGTTCCCTCCGCGAAACCCTCGAGATGCGCATAATGGAAGTGCTGGCCGAGAGCCGTGACCGAGCTGGTGAGATCGCAGAAAAATATCTGGGCTTGGATAATGATGCAGTAATAATGGCCAGGACCGGCGCACGGGGCAGCATGCTCAACCTCACACAAATGGCTGCGTGTGTGGGCCAGCAATCGGTTCGTGGCGAACGACCGCATCGTGGTTACAAGAAGCGTACCCTACCTCATTTCAAGCCAGGGGACCTCAGCGCCGAGGCCCGCGGATTTGTGTGCTCCAGCTACAAGAGCGGCCTTAAACCTACAGAATTTTTCTTCCACGCAATGGGTGGACGCGAGGGTTTGGTAGACACCGCAGTCCGCACAGCACAGAGCGGTTACATGCAGCGTCGCTTGATTAACGCACTTCAAGATCTTCGAGTCGAATACGATGGCACGGTGCGCGACGATCGCGGGATGATTGTACAATTCGTATATGGTGAAGATGGTATCGATCCAGCACGCGGCGATAATGGCAAGGCGGTCAATGTCGAGAAAATAATCGAAAGGGTAGTTGGATTTAGAGGGGGGTAAATATGGTAGGTATTACAGCAGCAACAATTAAGGCCGAAGTTGGCAAGCTCAAAGACCTTCTGCCGGAAGCCGTGATTAGGGAATTGGAAAGCGGCATGTTGCGAGTAAGTAAGGAGAGAGCCATCACACACAAACAGCTCGAGGAAATCGTGGAAAGCGTTAAGCGTGCATATATCAGCGCTAGGGTTGAACCTGGTGAAGCTGTAGGTACGGTTGCCGCGCAGTCCATAGGTGAGCCCGGCACCCAGATGACATTGCGAACGTTTCACTATGCAGGGGTTGCCGAGCTGAACGTGACACTGGGCCTTCCGCGGCTGATCGAAATCCTTGATGCCCGCAGAACTCCGTCGACTTCGTTGATGACTATTTATCTCACCGGAAGGCTCGCCAAGGACAAGGATAAGGCGCGAGCATTTGCTCAACAGATTGAGATGATAACGGTTGAGGATGTCGCATCACAAACGGAGACAGATCTAATAAACATGGAGTTTGTGGTGACACTCGATCGTGCCCGTCTGCGACAAAAGGAACTCACCCCTGCCAAGGCGGCTTCGGTTTTGAAGGATGCGCTAAGAACCGAAGTCATAGTTGAGGGCAATAAATTGCGTATCAAACCTGCAGCTCCAACTCTGTCCAATTTACGTCGAACTGCAGCGAAGGCCAAAGGGGTGCAACTCCGTGGCCTCAAGGGCATAAATCGAGTCGTCGTTAAGCGGGAGGGTCCAGAATACGTTGTTTACACTGAGGGTTCGAATTTCGCGAAAGTACTTGAAATGCCGGGCGTGGATCAAACCAGAACTGTGACCAACAACATTCGTGAGATAGAAAAAGTGCTGGGAATCGAGGCCGCACGCAATGCGATAATAAACGAGGCACGGAACACGCTAGAGGAACAGGGACTTGATGTCGATATAAGACACATAATGCTAGTTGCCGACATGATGACAACTGATGGTGAAGTTAAACAAGTTGGGAGGCATGGTGTGGGCGGGGGGAAGGCCAGCGTGCTAGCGCGTGCTTCGTTCGAGGTCACCGTTAAACATCTTTTGGATGCGTGCATCCGAGGTGAAACGGATAGACTCAGCGGCATAATCGAAAATGTTATCGCCGGTCAACCAATTCCGTTAGGGACAGGTTCAGTGAAGCTAGCGATGCGGAGGGAAGAGGAAGTTGGACGTGAGTAGGGAGATACGCCTTGCGGTGACTACCGGCAAAGTACTCTTGGGTTCGGACAAATCGATCAAAGCAGTCAAGCTGGCACGCGCTAAATTAGTCATACTCGCTTCTAATTGTCCGGATACGGTCCGGTCCGATATGGAGCATTACGCTAAGCTCGCGAATATTCCCATCTATTTTTATCCAGGTGACAGCAGCGAGTTAGGGCTCGCGTGTGGCAAGCCTTTTCTCGTGGCAACGATGGCAGTCATAGATCCAGGGAACTCAAGCATCCTCAGCATTAGGGGGACTTGAATGGGCATAAAGCTGAGCTCTAATGAAATGCGTCACATCGCATTGTTCGAGAGTTTAACTGGCGCTACCGTGCACGATTGTTTAACGAGCGAGAAAGAAAACAAGATCACTTTTGTCGTAAAACAAGGCGATATCGGATTGGCGATAGGTAAGGGAGGCAGGAGGATTCAACAGGTTAGACGGATGATCGGCAAAAGTGTTGAGGTCCTTGAACACTCGGACGATCCGGTAGAGTTTATCAAAAACATCTTTGCTCCGGCCAGGGTCAAGGCGGTGCAAATTGTTGAGCGAGATGGTCGGAAGGTGGCATTCGTAGAAGTCGAAGAGTCTGATAAGGCTCTGGCAGTCGGTAAAGGGGGCCGAAAGATTCAACGCGCAAAAATGCTTGCCAATCGCCACCATGAAATTTACGATATATCTCTCGCATGAATTTTAAAGGCGCAGAATCGAAGTATTTTACGAGTGGTCCAATGAGCAAGGGTTCTAGGGGCGAATTCGCCGCCCGCAAAATCAGCCGTAAGCGGCAGAGGTTTAGATGGAAAGACGTCGATTACAAGCGCCGTGTGCTGCGTCTGGATGAGAAGGCGGATCCGTTGGAAGGCGCTCCGCAAGGCCGCGGCATAGTTCTCGAGAAAGTCGGCGTTGAAGCAAAGCAGCCCAACTCGGCAATTCGGAAATGCGCGCGCGTGCAAATTATAAAGAATGGTCGGCAGGTAACGGCATTTGCTCCCGGTGTTAACGCGATAAACTTCATCGATGAGCATGACGAAGTAATCATCGAGGGTATCGGCGGTGCAAAAGGCGGTTCGAAAGGAGACATCCCAGGGGTGCGTTACAAGATAATTTCGGTGAATGGGGTATCGCTTTTAGAGCTCGTCAAAGGTCGCAAGGAAAAGCCAACTCGGTGAGGTCATTGCCATTCAAATATTTTGGAAAGTGGTCAGTAGATGAGATAGTAATAAAAGACCCGGGCCTCAAGCGATACATCCATTTGCAACCAAGCTTAGTTTTACACGCCGCGGGCAGACACTCGAAAAAGCAGTTCGGGAAAGCAGAAGTCCCACTAGTCGAGCGTTTAATAAACAAGTTGATGCGTTCGGGCCCCGGCGTTAGAAAGTTGGGCGGCAAGTTCATTCGTGGTGCAAGGGCATGTGGGAAAAAACATAAAGTTCATGCGATTACCCGCAAGGCATTTGAAATAATCGAAGAGCGAACAAAAAAGAACCCGATTCAAGTTTTAGTCGATGCGGTTCAAAATGTTGCACCACGGGAGGAAACGACCCGTATAAGCTATGGTGGAATCACTTACCACTTAGCTGTGGATTCAGCCCCCCAGCGGAGACTCGACGTTGCACTCAAAAACTTAGCCGCTGGCGCATATTCAGCATCGTTCAAAAATAAAAGACCCATCCAGGAGTGCTTGGCAGAAGAGTTGATCATGGCCGCAAACTACGACATGAAGAGTTTTGCTATCGCGCGCAAGGAAGAAACCGAGCGCATCGCTAAAGGGGCAAGATAGTCGCCAAAATGCTTTATAATGGGTCTGTTTCAATTATATTGAATCAGTCAAAAAGGAGGATGTAAAATGGCAAAGCCACACCTGAACTTGATTACCATCGGACACGTGGATCACGGCAAGTCCACCCTAATAGGCCGGATGTTCTACGAGAAAGGGATAGTCAAGGAAGAGGATATCAAGAAATTCGAGGCGATGGGCGATAAGGGCAAGACCTTCAAGTTCGCTTGGTTGATGGACGCTCTCAAAGAAGAGCGAGAGCGTGGACTGACAATCGATCTCGCCCACAAGAGATTCGAGACGGACAAGTACTACTTTACTGTAATTGACGCTCCGGGGCACCGAGACTTCGTCAAAAACATGATCACGGGGGCCAGCCAAGCAGACGCCGCAGTTCTTGTAGTTGCAGCCGACGATGGCATCATGCCACAGACACGGGAGCATGCAGCACTCGCGTACACGCTCGGTGTTGGACATTTGATCGTCGTCATAAACAAGATGGACTTGGTCGACTACAAGGAGGACGTTTACAACAAGATCAAATCAGAAGTAATCGATTTGCTCAAGGGAATTGGCTACAAGAATCCTGAGGCATTCCCGTTTATCCCAGCAGCCGCGTTTTATGGCGAGTGTGTTACGAAGCCAAGCGAAAAGATGAAGTGGTACACGGGATCTGAATTCTTCGCTTCGCTTGATACGTGCAAAGTGCCCGAGAAACCTTTGGACAAGCCTCTGCGTATACCCGTGCAAGACGTGTACTCGATTACTGGGGTTGGAACTGTACCGGTCGGGCGCGTTGAGACGGGTATGCTAAAAGCCGGCGATACTGTGGTTTTCGAACCGGCGGGCAAGAGCGGTGAAGTCAGATCGATCGAGATGCACCATGAGACAATACCAAAAGCGGAACCAGGTGATAACATCGGCTTCAACGTACGCGGATTAGCCCGAGCGGATATAAGGCGAGGCGATGTCGCTGGACACACCACGGCACCCCCAACGGTGGCGAAGGAATTCAAGGCCCGAATAGCGGTTCTGCAGCATCCAACTGCAATAACAGCAGGCTACACACCGGTATTCCATGCACACACGGCCCAAGTCTCATGTACCATTACGGAGACCTCGCAGAAATTAGACCCGAAGACGGGTGAGGTCGTCGAAGAAAAGCCAGAGTTCATAAAGAAGGGAGACATGGCGACGATCGTGGTCAAGCCTAGGCAGCCCATGGTAATAGAGAAGACAGCGGACCTCCCACAGCTGAGCCGCTTCGCGATTCGAGACATGGGTATGACGATCGCAGCCGGCGCATGCGTGGATGTAACACCAGCTAAGTAACCGAGAACGTCCAACATTTTTTATTCCTTTCAGCACCCCTACTAGTGGAGATTAGCTTGCAAAAGGCTCGCATACGTTTGTCGGGCACAGATCCGAAAAAATTAGATCAGGTCTGCAAACAGATAACCGAGATCGCCAAGCGGGTCGGGGTCAAAATGTCCGGTCCGGTGCCGCTGCCGACGCGCCGAATAGTAGTCCCGACTCGCAAGTCGCCCGATGGTGAGGGAACGGCTACGTGGGATAAATGGGAACTGCGAGTTCACAAGCGTTTGATCGACATGGAGGCAGACGAGCGAGCAATGCGCCAGATCATGCGTGTTCAGATCCCTGAGGATGTCACGATCGAGATCGAGCTTAAGTAGCTAACTTCTTTTAGTTGCATCTCAATATTTTGGTATGCCGGGGTGGCGGAGTGGAAACGCGTAGGCCTTGAGAGCCTATGGCCCTTTGGGCCTCGAGGGTTCGAATCCCTTCCCCGGCGCCAGGTGACCCAAATGAAGCGATTTGGATGGGTTGAGTCCAAATTTTTAATCGCCAAGTTTATATGCTGGCTGTTAAGATAATTTAACATATGTTAATCGAATCTAACACTCAGAAAGTTCTGGCGTTTGTCTTCAAATACCCAACTAGGGGTTTCACAATCCGAGCCATCGCGAGGGGTCTGAAGATTTCCCCCCCAACCGTTTCCAACATTGTGGAAAAACTGGAAAAGAATGAACTGGTTAAAATTGTCAAAGAAGAGGTTCAACATAAGGTATACGGCAATCTCGAGAGTGAGCATTTTAGAGATTTAAAAAGGATTTATAACGTTTTTTCTGTGCGTGGGCTAAAGCACTTGCTGGTAAAAGAATTCAGACCAAATACCATCGTACTTTACGGCGCCTATGCTCGGGGCGAGGACAGAGAAGATTCGGATATAGATATTTATGTAGATTCTAGGATTGAGAAAGAAGTAAACTTAGAAACTTTTGAGAAAGAGCTAGGCAGGAGGATACATCTTATAGTGAGGGACGCAAAGAAAATTCCCAGCGAACTCAAAAGAAGCTTGATCAATGGCGTCATCTTGTATGGTGTGATCGAATGGTAGATTTCGAGTATTATTTAACAAAAAAAATCGTGAAACGAAAATCAAGGGATACAAACTTAGCGAAGAGCTTGCTGGATTCTGCGAGGGACAGGTTTAAATTTGCCGTGAAGATAAAAGGCGAGAAACCAAGGTACGCACTGGAACTCGCTTACGAATCCGTCCGTGAATTGCTTGACGCACTATTATCACTGAGGGGTTACAAGACGTGGTCACATGAGGCAGCGATATCCTTCCTCAGGAACTTTGACGCGTTTGAGTCTACAGAGGTAGAGAGATTAAATGTAAGCAGGATGAAGAGACACTCAAGCAAATACTACGGAGCGATGCTAGACGCTAGAGAGGCTGAAGAAGAAATTACATTTCTGCGAAGCGTGCTTCAAAAGCTCGTGACGATTGTTGAGACTGAGTTGAAGTGACCTAAATGAAGCGATTTGAGTGGGTCGAACATCCCTCAGATGTGGGTTTTCGGGCCTATGGCCGCGACTTGGCAGAAGCATTCGAGAACGCTGCGGCCGCGCTCTTCGAGGTGATGGTCGATACGAGCAAGGTTGAGCCGCGAGAAGAAATCTCGATCGAGTTGGAAGCCGAAGACGAGGGGGCATTACTCTACGATTGGCTCGATCGGTTGCTCTATTTTCACGATGCCCGGGGGCTCGTGATGTCGAAGTTCAAAGTAGAGGAACTATCAAGTTCGGAACGGGGTTTCAAGCTCAAGGCAAAAGCTTGGGGCGAACGATTCGACGCCGCTCGCCATCCCGAGCGAACCGCCGTCAAGGCGATGACTTATCACATGATGCAGATCAAACGTGAGCGCGATCGCTGTTGGGTACAAGCGGTTGTAGATGTCTAAGGCAATCCTTTTCAATAAAATGGTTTATCTGCGCTGCCTATATTCTTGTTAGGGATGGTATGGTTTGGACCGGAAAAATCAAGCAGATCGATGAAGTTCGTTGGGAAATCCCGCAGGACTATAAACGTGGGATGCGAGTGCCGGCCCGGATTTTTGCGGACAAAGCGCTGTTAGATGAGATACGTAGGGATCTAACACTTGAACAATCGGCAAATGTATCATTTCTGCAAGGCATTTACAAATACTCGATTACGCTTCCGGATGGGCATCAGGGTTACGGTTTTCCGATTGGAGGCGTTGCGGCGACCGATGCGGAGACTGGCGTTATAAGTCCGGGCGGGGTCGGCTACGACGTGAACTGTTTGGTTCCCGGTACCCTCATCCTCACACGCGATGGGTATCGCAGACCGATAGGTGATTTGAAAAACTGTTGGGCCCATTCTAAGCTCACGGTTTTCAACCTAAACGATCATGAAGCGGAAAACGCTTCGATAATTCGATTCATAGAGTTTCCTCCAAATACAGAACTTCATCGTCTACGCACTGCCAATGGCAGAGAGATCACCCTCACAGGAGACCATCCAATTTTAACTCCTAGGGGCATGTGTTTAGCACGCAAAATCCATCCAGGTACCCCGGTAGCTGTTTATCCATTTGAAGGGGTAGATTACAATCCTCCGCCCGATGAAACGATACTTGAAGAGAGGGATTTTGAGCCATCTGTCGCTAAGGAATTAAAGAAGCGTGGTTTTCTACCCATTCACATGAACCACCCGAAAATCGGCACCTTAGCACGATTAGTCGGTTACATCCTTGGAGATGGCTGGTTTAACACTTGGGTAGAGAGACGTAAAGATCGGAAAAGTCCGCGGCATAGATTGATAGTCGGTATCTCTGGCGAGATTGATGGTTTAGAGAAACTTAGGGAAGATATCCAGAGTCTTGGATTCAAGCCTTCCCGGATTTATTCGAAGAGTCGCAGGCAGACGATAAAAACACCATACGGGTGGTTCGAAACGAATTGTTCCGAAAATTGTATCCACATTTCATCGAAATCGCTCGCTACCTTGATTAACAAACTAGGTGTTCCTCTTGGCAGCAAAGTCTTCGCCGATTTTGAGGTTCCTTCTTGGATAAGAAGTGCTCCCTTATGGATTAAAAGAAACTTTCTGGCGGGTTTTTTCGGCGCGGAGCTGTCCAAACCATCAGTGGTCAAAGAGCATCCATACACCTTCAACGTACCGTCCATAATCATTTCAAAGAGAAGAAATATCAAGGATTCGGGTTACAAATTTTTAAATCAGATCCGCGCATTACTTGGTGAGTTCGGGATAAAAACTCTTGAAATTTATGAAATTCCATTGACCAAGAGCACGGTGGGTCTCAGGCTCCCCATCTCAAAAAATGATGAGAATCTTTTGAGGCTTTGGTCTAAGATCAGTTACGAATTCAATGAAGAACGTCGCCTGCGCGCAGCTCTAGCGGCTGAGTACTTGCGCCTGAAGTTAAAACACAGAGGAATGTTGAAAGATAGGTCAAAGCCGATCGCCTTCCCAACTTTTAATGAATATGTCGAAAAAACGAAAGCGGAGCTGGGTCGCTCGGGGTTGGTGTACGATATCGTTGTAAAGAAAGAGATTGTCCGCGGATTTAAAGGATTTGTGTATGATTTCACGGTTAACCACGAGGATCACAACTTCGTTGCAGACTGCTTCGTCGTTTCAAACTGTGGCGTCCGCTTACTGCGCACGGACCTCAACCGCAAAGACATCGAGCCTAAGCTGCGCGAGCTGGTCGACGCACTTTTCAGAAACGTGCCCTCCGGGCTAGGCAGCAGAGGAAAAATGCGGCTGACCATGGCACAGTTGGATGAAGTACTAGAACGCGGGGCTCGCTGGGCTGTCGAAAATGGCTTCGGCTGGCCCGAGGATCTCGAGCGGCTGGAGGAAGGAGGGGAGATGGCTGGCGCAGATGCCGCGCGGGTCAGCGTTCTAGCGAAGCAACGTGGTTTGCCGCAGCTCGGTAGCCTCGGCTCTGGGAATCACTTCCTCGAAATTCAATGCGTCGACAAGATCTTCGACCCTGATGTCGCACAAAAGTTTGGCCTAACGCACGAGGGGCAGGTCACGGTCATGATTCACTGTGGCTCTCGTGGTTTGGGCCACCAGGTTTGCTCCGATTATCTGCGCACGATGGAACATGCAGTTCGCCAATACAAAATCGAGTTGCCCGATCGGGAGCTTGTTAATGTTCCTGTCACTTCCCCTGAGGGTCAAGCTTACTTCTCGGCAATGGCCTGCGCCGCGAACTACGCCTGGGCAAATCGCCAGATGATCGTGCACTGGGTGCGCGAGTCTTTCGAACATGTGCTTGGACGGGATGCCGAGAGTTTGGGACTACACATAGTGTACGACGTTGCCCACAACATCGCAAAGCTCGAGGAGCACAAAATAGACGGCGAGCGGCGTAAGGTCTATGTTCACCGCAAAGGAAGTACGCGCGCTTTCCCGCCCGGTCACCCGGACGTGCCCTCCATATATCGCGAGGTCGGTCAACCCGTGTTGATCCCCGGGGATATGGGTACGGCCTCCTATGTTTTAGTTGGCACCGAGCAAGGGATGCGGGAGACCTTTGCCTCAACTGCCCATGGTTCTGGGCGCCACCTGAGCAGGACTGCCGCGCGAAAGCGATACTGGGGTCAGGACATCAAGCGCAGGCTCGAAGCTCAAGGGATTATCACCCGCTGCGCGAAGATCTCAGTGATGGCGGAGGAGTGTCCTGAGGCTTATAAGGACGTGGACAAGGTGGTAAAAGTTAGCCACGATGCAGGGATAGCCCGGATGGTCGCTCGGTTAAAGCCGATGGGAGTTGCTAAGGGTTAAGCGATGATTCCGAAGTTACCCATTTCGCTTTCGGTGCTCTTACCTTCCTCACTTGTCGCCGATGCGCCGAGGCTGCGGGAGAAAACCGTGAAGGTTGGCTTGGTAGGTCGTGCCTTAGCAATCTTCCGCGTGCCAAGCGTTATCTTGTATAACGATGATGATCCAAAGGTTCCGGATCAGGGCGCCGAAGTCAAGCTGATGGTTACCCTTCTGCGTTACATGGATACCCCGCAGTACCTGCGCCGATTACTTTTCCCTCGCGCTCGAGAACTTCGATATGTGGGTCTCTTGCCGCCCCTACGCACGCCCCATCACCCACTTCAGGACGCCAAAACCAAGCCCGACGATTATCGCGAAGCAGTCGTTATCGAAGTTGGCAAAAAGGGAAGTTTGCTAGAGGTCGGTTTACCCCAAAAAGGCGCGACAAGTGAGAAGCTCAAGGTCGGCCAACGGCTAACGGTCAAGATAGGCGAACGTTCTGGCAACCAAATAGCTGCGACACGTGTTGCACGAGCAGAAGTCCCAGAATACTGGGGGTTCGAGGTATCAGCCGCGAAAAGCCTTGTCGATGCCTTAAATGGGCTAAAAGCAGATTATGTAATTGGAACCTCGCGATACGGGCAAGATTTAAATGAAGCCATGCGAGGGATAGAGAAGAGCAAACCGAACCGAGTAGCGATCGTGTTCGGAGGCCCTTATGCGGGCCTCTACGAAATATGTGATCGCCAAGGCGTTGAGCCGGACAAGTTGTTCGACGTAATGGTGAACACGATTCCCGACCAAGGGACCGAGACGGTTCGGACCGAAGAGGCGCTCCTCGCAACGCTCGCGCTCCTAAACGCAATGGTCTGGAGGAAGTAAGGTGCCAAGAAAACACCACTCAAGGCGAGGGTCGTTGGCGTACATGCCGCGCGTGCGCGCCCCCCGACCCATAGCCCGCGTGCGGGCTTGGCCAGCGGAAGCTGGATTGGGCTTACAGGGATTTGTGGGTTACAAGGCAGGCATGACTCAAGTGTTTCTAATAGACGATCGCAAGGGCAGCCCTACCGCAGGTCAGGAGATATGTGTGCCTGCGACCGTGATCGATGCACCACCGCTGATGGTTGGCGCGATTAAGCTTTACGGCCAGACAACTCGTGGTTTTAATACCTTGACCCAAATCTGGGCTAGCGAGCTCTCCAAAGATCTCACGCGTACCATAAATGTGCCGAAGAAATACGATTTGCAAAAAGCTCTTGAGCGGGCCGAGGACCTGATCAATGACGGCAAGGTCACAGATATTCGAATCATCGCATATACTCAACCGCGTCTGGCAGGCGTCCCGAAGAAGAAGCCAGAGTTGGTGGAGATCCGTGTGGGCGGCGAGTCCATTGAAGAGCGGTGGAAATATGCCAAGGATTTGCTCGGCAAGGAGGTTCGGGTGACCGATGTATTCAAGGAGGGCGGATACGTTGATGTGCTTGCGATCACAAAAGGCAAGGGTTTCCAAGGACCCGTCAAGCGTTGGGGCATTAAGATTCTGCCACGCAAGACCCGCGGTGTCAAACGAAA
Source organism: Hadarchaeota archaeon (SeqCode) (assembly GCA_964501125.1). Lineage (GTDB taxonomy): Archaea > Hadarchaeota > Hadarchaeia > Hadarchaeales > CAZCRN01 > CAZCRN01. Next base: position 22,077 of record CAZCRN010000001.1, read on the forward strand.
GGTCGGTGCGATTGGTCCGTGGTCGCCTCCACGCGTGATGTGGACGGTCCCGGGGGCAGGGCAGATGGGCTACCACCAGCGGACGGAGTTCAACAAACGTTTTTTGAAGCTGGGCACAGAAGGGAAGGAGGTTACCCCAAGCGGCGGTTTCTTGCGCTATGGCCCGGTGAAAGGTGATTTCGTCCTGTTGGCTGGTTCGGTTCCTGGACCGACCAAGCGTCTTATACACCTCAGGCAAGCGATCAGATCGCTTGCTGGAACACCAACAACACCCCCATCGATCGTTTCCATAAGCACGGCTTCTCAGCAAGGTGCGTGATCCCGTGGTCCATGTTTACTCGTTGGAAGGGAAGCCGGTCGAGGAGGTAGAACTCCCACCGATTTTTGAAGAGGAGTTCAGACCGGATGTTATCCGACGTGCAGTGATAGCCGCCCAGACGGCTCGGCTCCAGCCTAAAGGCGCAGATGTGATGGCGGGCAAGCGGACATCCGCCGAAACTTGGGGCAAGGGTCGCGGCGTGGCTCGGGTCCGCCGCATGAAAGGCAGCAGGTATGCAGCGGCAGGGCGAGGTGCATTTGCCCCTTTCACGGTTGGGGGCAGACGGGCGCATCCACCACGTGTGATGAAGGTCATACGCGAGCGCATAAACAAAAAGGAGCGGCGACTAGCGGTCCGCTCGGCAATTGCCGCAACCAAGGACAAGCGGTTAGTCAGCTCTCGCGGCCATGTCAGCACCGACATTCCAGAATTGCCACTAGTGGTTACTGATGCACTCGAAGAATTAAGGAAAACAGGCGAGGCTAGAAAGGTACTTGAAAAACTCGGTGCGTGGTCCGATATCAAGCGTGTTATCAAGAGCCGCAGGGTGCGGGCGGGGCGTGGGAAGATGCGCGGTAGACGATATCGACAGGTGGTTGGGCCGCTCTTAGTCGTGAGCCAAAACCGTGGCCTCAGGCAGGGGGCCGGGAACCTTCCGGGCGTAGAAGTGGTGACGGTTAACAATCTGAGTACTGAACGGTTGGCTCCAGGTGGCTTACCAGGGCGGTTGACTATATGGACTAAATCGGCAATTCAAAAACTCGGGGAGGTATTGGGTTGAAAGATCCTCATGCGATACTCCTTCACCCGTTAATGACCGAAAAAGCTGTGAAACTGATTGAAACCGAGAACAAACTGACATTCATCGTGGCCCGAGATGCATCGAGAGCAGATGTAAAATTGGCCGTAGAGCTGTTGTTTGAGGTGAAGGTAGACGAGGTGGAAATACAGATAACCGCGGATGGGCGCAAGCGTGCATATGTCAAACTCGCACCAGAATTTATGGCCGATGAAATAGCAACTAAGATTGGGGTGCTCTGATGGGCAAGCGGATAAGAGTTCAGCGCAGGGGGAAAGGAACCCCGACCTACCGTGCGAAATCCTTCAGGCGAGTTGGCGCCGTTAGGTTACCCCCTACTCCAAAAGAAATCACAGTTGCAGTGGTCGTTGATATCTTGCACGATCCAGGTCGAAGCGCTCCCGTCGCTCGAATTCGGTACGCCAATGGACAGGAGCGCTTAGTGCTCGCTCCCGAGGGCATAAATGTTGGTGATAGGCTGGATTGTGGGATTTCAGCCCCAATCAAGGTCGGGAACACGCTGACGTTGGCAGAGATCCCGGAGGGAACGTCGATACATAACATCGAGGGGCGCTTTGTGCGCGCATCCGGCACTCATGCAACTTTAATTGCACACGATGTTGGGCAGGCGATTGTGGAATTGCCATCTGGTGAGGTCAGGGCCTTTGATCCACGTTGCCGCGCGACCATTGGCGTTGTAGCCGGTGGGGGGCGCGTGGAGAAGCCGTTCGTTAAGGCTGGCAGGAAGTATTGGGCAATGCTCGCAAAAGGTAAGCCCTATCCGCGTGTACGCGGTGTCGCGATGAACGTCGTCGATCACCCATTTGGTGGCGGTCGCGGCAAGCATGCGGGTAGACCAAAAACCATAGCCCGCGGCGCGCCTCCTGGAGCCAAGGTGGGATTAATAGCAGCCAAACGGGTAGGCAAGAGGTGAGTCAAATGCCTAAGAAATTCACCTATCGGGGATACACCCTGGAAGAACTGCAAAAACTATCCCTAGATGATTTCATAAAGTTGTTACCTTCCCGTGCAAGGCGGTCGCTTCAGCGCGGTCTGCCATCAAGGCAAAAGAAATTACTAGAGCGAATACGTGCGGCCCGCGAGCAGCAGGAGAAAACTGGCAAAGAAATACTGGTTCGCACCCATTGCCGCGATATGGTGATATTGCCTGAGATGGTCGGTCTAAAACTAGGTGTGCACAATGGCAAGGAATTTGTGGTCGTGGAGATCAAGCCAGAGATGATAGGACACATGCTTGGCGAATTTTCCTTAAGCCGCAAAAAAGTAGTGCATAGCGCCCCCGGCATCGGCGCGACTCGTAGCTCGTTATACGTACCTTTAAAGTGATGTGATGCCGAGATTTGGTTACTCAGTTAAAGTCGATGAGAAGACTTGTGCGAAAGCTCTAGGCAGAGAAATACGCATATCGCCAAAACATGCAGCGGAGATTTGCAGAGCGCTGCGCGGAATGCGGTTGACAGCGGCAAAGGGATATTTGCAAGCTGTCATCGCCAAGAAGCAGGCTGTTCCATTCAAGCGCTACTACAAGAAATTAGCGCACCGGAAGGGACTGCGCGGATGGGATGTGGGTAAATATCCGGTCAAGGCGGCACGTGGCATTCTAAAAGTTCTGGAAAATGCAGAGGCCAATGCCACCTATAAGGGCTTGGACCCAGATAAACTTCAGATCATTCATGCAAGTGCACAGCGGGGTATAGTTATACCGGGTTTCAGGCCGCGGGCATTTGCGAGGGCGACGCCATCTAACACTCCAACCACAAATGTTGAGATAGTCGTAAAGGAGGCAGCTTAGTGCCAGTCGAACGTGTGTTCATTGAGAAGGGCCTGAAGCGAGCTCAACTCGAAGAATATTTGGAAAAGGAGCTTGAGGCGGCTGGTTATGGTGGAGTGGATATCAGACGTACTCCGATGGGCACACGTATTACACTGTACGTCGAGCGCCCCGGATTGGTAATCGGGCGAAAAGGCCGCAGCATCAAGCAACTGACTGACGTGTTAGCCCGCGATTACGGAGTAGAAAAACCGCAAGTGGAAGTAGCGGAGATCGATGTACCCGAACTCAATGCTTCGGTCATGGCTAGGCGCATTGCATTTGCCCTCGAGCGCGGTAGATACTTCCGTCGGGTGGGTCATGCGGCGCTGAGTCAGATCATGCAAGCTGGGGCCCGAGGCGTTGAGATAAATATCTCGGGCAAGGTGAGGGGAGAACGTCACCGCTGCGAGCGTTTTTATGAAGGGTACCTAAAAAAGGCCGGTGAACCTGCGTCTAAGTTCGTGAGAGAAGGTTATGCAGTGGCGAAGCTAAAGCCAGGGGTGTTGGGGATTCGGGTGCGCATAATGCCTCCTGACATACGCTTACCGGATGAGGTTAGATTGGTGGAGGAAGAAAAGAAAGTCGAAGTTAGACCGGCCGAGGAAGCTCCCGTCTCCGAGAAAGTGTCGGGAGAAAAGCTAGTAGAGTCAGCAGAATCCCCGAAACCACAAGAGGTGGAAAAAATTGGTGATACTCAGACCTGACGAGATTCGCGATATGAATCTTGAGGAGATGAGGGCAAAGCTCCGCGAGCTGCGCTCCGAGCTTGCCCGTGAACGGGCAGTTGCGGCGTCTGGTGGTTCACTTGAGAATCCTGGCCGCATCCGGGAGCTCAGACGCACGATAGCGCGGATTCTTTCCATCATGAAAGAAGTTCAGCAGAAGAAAGGAGGGGTAAGGTAGCTAATGCCTGAAGTATGTAAGGTGTGCGGGTTACCCACCGAACTCTGTGTGTGCCAAGAGATAGCGCGCGAGCAACAGCGAATAAACGTGTACTCAGAAAAGCGGAAGCTCGGAAAGACGGTGACTATTATCGAAGGGATCGACGATAAGCAACTCAGCATCAAAGATCTGGCGAAGAAATTAAAATCGAAGCTGGCGTGCGGAGGAACTGCGAAAGAAGGCCGGATCGAATTACAGGGCAACCATAAGGCTCGTGTCAAGGAGATACTTATGGAAATGGGTTTCTCGCCGGATATGATCGACATGAAGTAGGTGATTCCGGTGCCTATAACAAAGCGCAATGTGCTGCAGCACGAGTTAATAGGTTTAGAGGTGGAAATAGTCAACTCTACGGATCCGAGTCTGATCGGGGTTCAGGG
>CAZCRN010000002.1:0-2582 GCA_964501125.1 Hadarchaeota archaeon (SeqCode)
GTAATCCAGTGCCTTTTCGATTCCAAGCGCAAGCCTCATGGCAAGCCTCTCGGACTCGTAAGCCGGAAGTGAGGTCGAAAGCAACACCGCGACATCGATATCCCCAAACTCCCTGCCCTCGTGGAATGAGCCGAAAATGTATCCCAACTCCACTTCCCCGAACTCCGTTAGGACCCCCACGATTTTTTTGATCACCTCATCCCCACGCCTCATCCTCTCACGACCAAACATTCGCCCGGTGCCGTATAATTTTACTGCCCGCCAGGTTCATGAACCCAAACCGAGCGAGTTCAGCTCCAACGAAACGTACATGGCGGGCGTCGGTGCTGCTTTTCTATCCTTGTCCAGCTTAAACATTTACCTCCACCCCTTCCTCCACGGCTTGCCTCACCGTGCCTATCTCCTTCTTCTTCCTCTCGAATTCTTCTGGGGTGTAGCACAGAGCCTCCAAATCGACCGGGCTTTTCCAGAGGAGAATCAGCTCGTCCATCCTCTCGTGAAACGGGATCCCCTCGAAATCCCTAGACACTATTATCAGGTCCACATCGCTATCTTCTAGGTGGTCCCCGCGAGCTCGAGAACCGAAGAGTATAACCCGTTCAACGTCGATCCTTTTGCTCAAATTCCTCACGAATTTTCTTATCTCATCTTCCTTTCCACCCATCGAAGCACCTCCTTTGCCATCCCGAGGTGTCTCTCGGCGCTTTCCTTGGTGTAACTCTCGAAGGGCGCCCCGGTCGCAGCATCTGGGTAACGCGTGGTGAGGTAGTCCGGGGTCAGCTCAGCACAACTGCTAATGATCTCCTTTGGGGCCCTCAATTCCCTCGCCAGAAAAACGAGGTTGTGGGTTTTTGTGCTCCTCCTTTTTTCTTCGGTGTAGAGCGCTTTGAGGGATTTCTCGGCCGTTTGGTGAGAAAAAAATACTGAAGCATAAAAGTTCCCGGTTTTCAGCAAGTCGGTCGCACTTTTGAAATCCGCTTTAGCCTGTTCGATCCAATTTTTGATTTCCTTCCTCACCTACTCACCTTAACACGACGGCCGGGCGTTTGGGTCCTCCCCACCACGTTCATAAATCCGAACCCCAAGGAGTTTAACTCCCCAAACCCCGCATCCAGCCCGAACTGCAGCAGCTTCCGTTTTTTCCCGTTCAAGTAGCTAAACGGGAACTCCCAAACGGAACCGAACACCTTAACCTCCTTTCCCTTGAGCACGACGTGGTTACAAACCGCTTTCTTGAACACGAATTGTTCGAATAGAGGGAACCCTTCGAGAGTTTTTCCATAAAACTCGCGGTACTTCTTGAGCAAGTTCTCTTCGAGCTGCTTGACGAACGGCTCGAAAGACCAGTGCTTCCTCCAGTACACATAGTCGTAATCTTTGGGCGGGGCGATGCCATACCGCTCAAATTTCTCCTTGGATATACGGAGCACAATCGGCGTACCAGTGATGAGTCTACACGACCTTCCGATTTTTGGCTCGAATACCCGAATGGACTCCAGCCCGTATGACATGTCTCCAATCTTCACGGCTGTTCCCTCTTCCTTGATCTGCATCAATTTATCGTTCAAAATATTTATCAACCCGATTTCCGGCGATGATATCAAAAGTTGTCTAATTTCTCCTTTCTCCATGTTTTCCGATGGATCCTTTTTGGTACCCTTCGGAGGAAAAATGTTCGAAAAGCAGAAGAACTTGTACCCCCGCTTGTTGTGCAATTTCACATAGGGCGTTTTATTAAGCAACCCATAGATAAAACCCTGGAGCTTGTGGTGATACCTCAGGTCGTATACCTGGTCATTCTCCGCCTTCAATTTTACGAGGAGCCGCATACTACCACCAGCCAATCTCTATTCCTTTTCTCAACATCTTAACCCTATTGCCATCGCTAGGTGCGGGCCCTCTGGATTCACCACCTTCACGCGCTCGACTCGCCGGGGCTGACTTTGAAAATTTGAGCCACATAGGAGGTCAGATCCCCGATACACAGCCAGAATTTTTCCAAATTTTGTGCCGGCTAAAATGCGGTGCCATGTCCCCCAGAGAGGAAGTACGGGGATTTCGTACTTTCCAGAATTTTCTCATTTGAGGGGGCCCAATCACTACACTCTCAAACATGCTTTAGAGCCCAGAGAGATAGGTACGAAGTGAGCACGAGTGTAAAATCAACAAAAGACCCCGATATCGGCGTTTTCATCTCGCTACCCAAACATATTTAGACTATTCTCAAACATACGAAAGGAGGTATCAATGGCACTCGAAGACGTGGCACGACTCATCTCTGCCAAGCGTCCGCAGCAAGTCCTAAAGCTGCTGAATTGCTTTTACGGGGGCACTTCTTGCAAACTCGAAGACATGATGCGTGCGACGGGTTTCAACGAAAAGCAAGTGAGGTATTACATCACCAAGATGCGCCGTCTCAGGCTGATAGAGTTCGATGCCCGCACTCGCACCTACTCGCTCGATTATCGAGGCTTTCACGTGCGAATTGACACGATTTTCGTAGACGCGATCGAACATCTGGTGAAACGGAAAAAGTAGTTTCACACACTTGAACGCTGAAGTGTCGTGTCACATATATGACA
>CAZCRN010000002.1:2682-19629 GCA_964501125.1 Hadarchaeota archaeon (SeqCode)
AGTGTCACATATGTGACAAATTTTATTTCTTCGCACCCTTGGTTTCGGCCAGAATTCGCTTGATCCGCGCTAGAACTTCCTGCACACGTTCCCGGAGTTTTGGTGTCTCTTCCGCGAGGCGTTCTAGCTCGCGCCTGATGTTTTTCAAACGAGCGGTTATTCTCGTGTAGTTTATTTCGGTGGGCAGGCGACCCTTGATTTTGCTTTGATAGAATTGTTCGAGTTTCTTTTCGATGTTAGCGAGCTTCATCACTCGAGTGAAAAATTCTAGGGCCTCGGCAGATTTCTCACCGATCCTCGTTAGCTTCACGAGTTTAATGCGCCCCGCCTCCTCGAATCGAACCAGTCCGAGATTTTCCAGCTTGGAAAGGATGCGCAGAGTATGTGCATAAGTGGCATCGATGCTTTTCGCTATTATGGTTGCATACATCGGTTCCCTAGCTTTCTTTAAAAGCAGCAAACTCCTCACCGGTTTTTCCAACAAAAACAGACCTTTCGCTTCGGTTTTTGACATTTTCATCCCCTCACCTGATGTTCGAATATTGTACACAAAAATATATAGACTAAAGTGTATATATACTTAATGGTATACACAAGAGTGAATAAAAGCTGAAAGAGAGGTTTCAAAAATAACCTCGTTGTTTTCCTTGCCGAAAAACGCCAAAATCCTTATCAGCTGCCGAAACTATCCAAAAGCCGGTTGGATGGTGAGTGTGTTGGAAGGGCCGAAAATAGTGGTGAAGCCCCCGGGTCCAAAGGCGCGAGCGTTCATCGAGCGAGATCATCGAATAACTTCTCCATCGCTGACCCGCACCGCACCGCTCGTGGGGGCCGAGGCTGAGGGCGTGTGGGTAAAGGACATAGATGGGAACGTGTTCCTGGACTTCGGCTCTGGGATCGCGGTCACCGCCCTTGGGCACCGGCACCCGAAGGTCGTGGAGGCGATTAGGCGTCAGGCTGATTTGGCAATTCACATCAACAGCTGTGATTTCTATACGCTTCCCCAAATCGAGCTCGCAGAGCGATTATTCGAAGTAACCCCTGGCAAGTTCGCCAAGCGCGTGTTCTTCGGCAACTCTGGCACCGAGGCGGTCGAAGCGGCGCTCAAGATCTCGCAGTGGCACACGCGCAAAAACCACACGATCGGGTTCATCGGCGGCTTTCATGGCCGAACGATGGGGTCGCTGCAGTTAACGACGACGAACGTTGCCGCGCGACGGCACTTCAGGGGGATGATGCCAGGTGTTTTTCACGTTCCCTATGCGTATTGCTATCGGTGTATGTTCAAGCGAAGCTACCCGGACTGCGGGCTTTGGTGCGTCAAATACATCGATGAGGTCGTGTTCACCAAGCTCTGCCCGCCCGAGGATACCGCTTGCTTGGTCGTCGAGCCGATTCAGGGGGCTGGGGGATACATCGTGCCCCCCGATGATTACTTACCTGGGCTGGTGAAGCTCTGCAAACGGCACGGCATCATATTTATCATGGACGAGGTCCAGTCGGGCTTCTGCCGCACGGGCAAGTGGTTCGCGTGCGAATATGCGGGGGTCGAACCGGACATCATAACCCTATCGAAGGCGATCGCTGCCGGGTTGCCATGCGGTGCGGCAATCTCGCGGGCGGAGCTCATGGACTGGGAGCCCGGAGCCCACGAGAATACCCTCGGTGGCAATCCAGTAGTTTGCGCAGCCGCACTAGCCGTGTTAGACGTGTTGAAATCCGAGAGACTTGCGGAGAATGCAGCAAGAGTCGGCGACCACATGCTTAAGCGTTTGCGCGAGCTGGCCGAGAAACACGAGCTGATAGGTGAAGTTCGCGGTCGAGGGTTGATGATGGGGGTCGAGTTAGTCAAGGATCGAGAAACAAAAGAGCCTGCGCGGGAAGAACGCGATCAGCTTATGAAACGGGCATTCGAGCGCGGACTGGTGTTGCTGGGGGCCGGGCCGTCATCACTGAGACTAGCTCCGCCACTAGTACTCACCGAGGAACAGGCAGATACTGGCCTGCAGATATTCGAAGAGGCGCTGGCGGAAGTTGAAAGTGGCAAATGAGCAAGAGGGTCAATCATCTCTAAATATCATCGAAACACCTGCATCGGTTGGTGAAAAACACGTATGTGGAATACTTGCGTTTGATCGGCGTAATTTCACTACTTTTTGGCATAGGCATACTCGCCAAGCGCGCGAAAGCGTCCAAGCCAGTTTTTCGCTGGATAAATTTTCTCGTGATATATATCATGTTCCCAGCCTTGGTGTTCAGCGCGGTGGCCAGTAAAAGTCTCTCATACATCACCCAGCTGAGCAGCGCTGCAGTACTCGCGTCCGTGGTGTTGGGGTCCTGTGCCGTGGCTTCACTTGCGGTCGCGAGCGCTCTATGGCTGGACAGAAAGATGAGCGTTGCCACGATGTTAAATGCATGTTTCATGAACTGCGTTTACATCGGCTTCCCGGTCGTCTATTTATTGCTAGGTGACCGGGGTTTGGCCCCGGCCAGTATATTCGTCGTGATCATAGGGATCATGCATCTGACGGTCGGCGTCGTGTTGGCTGCAGGTGGCTCGGGAAGACGGATCAGCGCGCGTGAGATCGCTGATAGTGTCCTATCGTTTCCCCCAGCCTTTGCACTGATCGTGGCCTTAGCGATGGTTTTCCTTGGGGCGGGTTTGCCGACGGAGGTATTTACAGGGCTCGACTATGTTGGCAAGCCGGCACTGTTTTTGATGTTGTTGTTCGTGGGATATCAATTGCCACTAGTAAACCCGCGCAGATATCTATCGACATTGGTAACGGTTGGGAGCATCCGATTCATCGTGTCCCCCTTCGTGATCCTAGTGGGAATCAGGGCGCTTGGAATCGGTGGGTTCATCGGACAGAGCGCTTTAATCTTGGCGGTCATGCCACCAGCCGTGTTTAATCTGATCCTAGCCCAAAAATTCGAACTCGATCTCAAGTTGTATGGAGCAGTAGTTTTTTACTTGACTTTTGTATCCTTACTCGCCGTTATCCCCTTGGTATTGTACTTCGCGTTTTAAACGTGGGATCCTACACGGCCTTTCCGGCTTTTTGAAATTCGAGCTCACCCGCAATTAACGGGCGCAACACTTGCGGGAGATCCTTGACCCTGGCCCTTATCTGCGCAGTCGTGTCCCGATCCCTAATGGTCACCGTATCGTCCTTCAGCGTCTGATGATCGATGGTCACGCAGTAGGGTGTGCCTATCTCGTCGGCGCGTGCGTACCTGCGTCCGATCGATCCTGAGTCGTCGTATTCGGCCATGAGGCCCTTCAACCTTAAGCCCCGATACACGGCTTCGGCTTTCTCAGGCAAACCATCGCGGCCGATAAGTGGAAAAACCCCGGCTTCAATTGGGGCGAGTTCTTTCTTCAGTCGCAAGTACACTCGGTCCTTTTCCACGGCTAAAGCGTGCTCCAGAACGCAATAGAGTGGCCGATCTATACCATACGAGGGTTCGACCACGTGGCACAGTACTTTTCGACCTTTTTCCTTTCCCTCCCCTGTAACAAAAATGGTGAGATCCTCTCCACTAAACTGGGCGTGGCGGGAGAGATCGTAATCCGTGCGATAGGCAAGCCCGGCTATCTCGACCCAGCCAAACCGCTCGGTGGATACTTCGGCATCCCATGTTTCAGCCGAGTAATGTGCCCGCTGGCCAGGGGTCTGCTCTCTAAACCTAATTGCCCCTTCGGGGATGCCGAGATCTATCAAGAATCGTTTTGTGAGTGCTATGTAGTACGCCATTAGCTCATTGCACATCAATTTCTTTTTGACAGCTTGCCCAGCCGTTACCTCGATTAATTTTTCCTTACCTTTCTCTTGGTCGCTCGCAAGCCAGAGCCGAACTTTTTCCTTTGCGACTTCAGCAAACCTTGGGTGGCGCGGATTTTTTGGGTCAAAGAAAACTTCAGCCTCGGCCATTATGAACTCCCTCAGCCTAATTATTCCCTGCCTAGGCGAGATCTCGTTTCGATAGCCGCGGCCTATTTGCACCACACCGAATGGTAACCTTCCACGTGCGTAGCGCTGGAGCCTCTTGAAATCGATGAAAATGGTCTGGGCAGTTTCCGGCCGCAAGTAGCCTATTCTCTTGGTTCCAGGCCCTATGGTCGTACGGAACATTGCGTTAAAATCGAAAATTTGGCCGAGGGCCCCACCGCAGTCGGGACAGCTCACTTTGTGTTTATCTAAAAAGTGTCTCATCTCTTTCTTCGATAGCCCCTCGATATCCTTGCCTGTGACTTCGCGCGCCACATCCGCAACCCTAAACGCGCTTTTACATTTTTGACATTCAATCATTGCATCGATGAAATGCTCGACATGGCCGCTAGCTTTTAGGACCTCTTCAGGCGTAACCGAAGGTGAATCAATTTCGAAAAATTCTTCTCGGATAACGTAGTACTCGCGCCATTTCTGGATTATTTTGTCTTTTAGCCGGGTTCCAAGAGGCCCGAAGTCGTAGAATCCAGCAACGCCACCATAGATCTCAAATGATGGCCAGATGAACCCCCGCCTTTTGGCGATTTCCATGACTCGCTCGTGTCGGCTTCGCTGCACCAATTCACCGCATTTGTAAACGGCCATTCAACCATAAAAAAGCTATTCGACTAAAGCTCGAAGCAAATCGGAATCGCGCACGATGCCCACGAATTCCTTGCCCGCAGTCATCAGTGGTATTTGTTTTATCTTGTGTTTACTCATTAACTCGGCACATCGGCTAACGGATGTACGTCGAGTGGCGGTCACGAGTTCCTTCTTCATGATGTCGCGCACGAGTTTGTCCGGGATCTTTAGCATCCTTTTCGTAACATAGATCCGATTCTCGCTATCCCAAGTCCAGCGATCCCCTTCACTGCGTCCGGCCATTTGACTCATCTTGGACTCGGTCTCAACCTCGCTCACATTTATGATGTCGGAGTCGTTGAGTATCCCAACCAACCCGCCATTCTCGTCAACAACGGGTAGCGCCCCAAATCCGGAGAGCTCCATTATCTCAACCGCTGCTTTCAGAGGTGTACCATCCCATATCGCGATGACTCGGCGGCGTGCGTAATTGGAAATTGGTTTCTCGATTTTCATGCTCGCGATCGCCCGGTAAACGATGTCCCTAACCGTGACAACGCCGACCAAATTACCGTTTTCGACAACGGGTAACCTTCTCAGGCGCGAGTCCAATATTTTGCGCGCGGCCTCCTTGAGTGAATCCTTTGAAGCGATCGTGGTAACGTCGCGATTAACGAGCATTGCTAGCTGCATTTCATCCGGGTGTTCGAAGAGATTTCGAAGGGTTACCATCCCAACTAGCTCTTTCGTGCCTCGCTTAACGACCGGCACGGAGCTCACACCGAGTTTTCTCAGTAACTCTAGTGCCTCAGCTCTCGTACCCGGCACTTCAACTGACTCAACTTCTTTGGTCATTACATCTTTGACTTGCACTTTATCCCCTCTGATATCCTCCCATAGGGTAACTACGGAAGAATTTCAAAAAAATCTTGGATTGTCTAGGATATAAAATTTCCTTTCACAATTTTGCCGTCAATGTAAACCGCTTTCAAGTTATCTACTCGTGCTCGGCTGACGAGCCCCGCATAAATATCAGTTAAATTTGTGAGGTTATGTCCCCTTGCCAAGATCATAAACGTTGCTCGCCGACCCTCCTCAACTGGACCCCAAGATAAATTGAAAATAGATAGCGGTTCAATCGTAGCAGCGCTTAATAACTTGCGCGCTTCATCACTCCCGACCCTTGCATCAGAGCGACGCAGGCATGCCCACGCAAACGCGAGCTCTCTAAACATATCTGGCTGGCACACCGTCACGTTGTCCGTGCCCAAACAGAACCTCACCCCTTCGCTCAGTGCGCGGCGTAGCGGCGGTACACCTACACTGAGTAAACTATTTGCTCGCGGGCAAAATACTCCCGGAACTTTGGCGCGACGTAACGCGATTAAATCATCATCAGTAGCCCAAGTGGCATGCACCACGAACGATACACCTAGATCCAGCGCGCGGCGGATCTCGGTCTTGCCGGTGGTATCTAGAGAGTTCTTCTGAGCTTCTTCCGTTTCGGCAGCGTGGATGGCCAAGAGCTTCCCGGCTGCGAGAGTCCGACGGGCGATATCTTCGATCGAAGTGGGTCTAAACACGCTCAAAGAGGATAATCCGATCCCATCTGAGACGGCGAGTAATTTGTCCAGTTCCTCTGGGATCATTGGATGCCCAAGGACGATGCTAACAACAGTTCGGCTCGACGCTTCACGTAACAATTTCACCCCGACCAGCCCACCCTCCCGGAAATCGCAATGCGCAAGCGTACCGGTTTTAACCATATCACGAAATGTCTCGCGCACGGCGCCTACAATTTCCTTTTCAGGCTTAGAGCCTAGCACACGAAGTTTCTCTCCTGCCGGTCCAACGACCTCAGGTTGCGTCCGTCCTATGTAGAGATCCTTGGCCACCGAGTCCGCGAGGTGGGTGTGCGTATTTACAAATGGTGGCAATACAAAACCGCGTTTGAGATCTGTACCGTGTTTCGGCGGCGCACCCCTGCTTATTTTCTCGATAACCCCATCGTGGATCACCAGGTAACCACGCGTGATCTCGAGGTCCTTTCCCTCAAGTATGGTAGCATTGTGTAGCACTCGCTTGGTCATGCAACACCCACCTGATGCTTGAACCGTGGCTTAAAAACTTATTAAGCTCCAAGTTTTGTCGAGGGTCCAACTGGAGAGTTGCAGGTTGAGATCATGAGGCTCGTAGTTTATAACGCCCGCGAGTGCGATCCGAAGAGGTGCACGACATTGCGCATGCACCGGGCCGGTAAGATCGAGATGGTCAGTTTGTCGAGTGGACTGCCGACGGGCGCGATCCTACTGGATCCACTCGCGCCAAAGGCCCTTTCACGGGCCGATGCCGAGCTAGCCAAACAGCGTGGTCTGACCGCGCTCGATTGCTCTTGGAAACGGATCAGACAAACGCGAGTTCGAAGGCGAATGGCCCCACGAAGTCTACCTTACTTGGTTGCAGCGAACCCCACCCATTATGGACGGCCGACAACACTAAGCACTGCAGAGGCCCTGTCTGCAGCACTTTTTATCCTGGGCCGTCGCGATCAAGCCAGGGAATTGCTTGATTTGTTCAAATGGGGGCCAACTTTCTTGAAGTTGAATCGAAAGTTGCTTGAGGTCTATGCAAGCGCCAGAGATAGCGCGGAAGTAGTTTCCATGCAAAAAGAGTTCATGCCGAGCGAAAAGATTTAAGTCACCAAACAGAGCAAAATTTGATACTTATGATGCGCCGAAGAAGAGAAGAAGAACGCATGCCGCCAACTGGGGCTGGGTTGATCAGATACTTCAAGGAGGAAACAGGCGGCATCAAAATATCGCCAAAAGGCGTTATGGCTTTCACGATTGGGGTTATAATCTTCGAGGTTTTCTTACGCTTCTATGGCGAAGCTCTGCTAGGTTTCTGATTTAAAATCTCCAGTTGCAGCCATTTCCTCGAGTCGCTGTACTCGCTTTTCCGTGGCCGGGTGGGTCGAGAAAAGTTCCCTAAGACTCACGCCGTGGAACGGGTTAACGATGAACATGTGGGAAGTCGCTGGATTACCCTTCCGCATTGGCTTGTTTTTGACCGCCGACTGAATGGCCAACAGTGCACTTGCAAGTGCCCGTGGCTTGCGTGATATGCCCGCACCCGCCCGGTCTGCGCCGTATTCGCGTGTTCGAGAAACTGATAATCTTATCAACATCGCCGCGATCGGCAGCAAGATCATCGCGAGAATAGCCAAGATTGCACCGCCCCCATCTCGGCCTCTCCCACCACCGAAGAATAATGAGTAGCGGCCTATGAGCCCAATATATGCGATTGCACACGCAATCATCGCGACCATAGTATTGATCAACATATCGCGATTTTTTATATGGGCTATCTCGTGGCCAAGCACGGCCTCGAGCTGATCTGCGTCCAGTACCCGCCTCGCACCATCAGTTACGGCGACAACCGCATGAGCCGGGTTCCGCCCGGTTGCAAATGCATTCGGGGTATCGGTTGGGATGACTGCTACACGCGGCTTTGGTAGCCCGGCGTTTGAAGCCAGACGCTCGACCATCCCGTGTAGCTCGGGCTCTTCAGACTCGGTCACGACCCTTGCCTTGTAGAGCTTCAGCACCCACTTGTCGGCGTACCAATAGGTGAGTACGTTGAGCAGCACCGCAAAAGCGAATGCTATGGTTAGCACGAGTGTTACGTTGCCTATGAAATATCCGACAGCGTAGCCGATCGCGAGCAGGAGACCCGTAAGTGCGACCATCAGCAGCGCAGTTCGTGCTGCACCCCCCATGATTATCACCGGAGTTATTTTCGTTTACCTGGTTAAAAGACTTCCTCCAGCCAATCCACTTTACCTGGGCGCAACGACACTTTACCGGCTAATGCATTTAAAAACAGTTTCACAGCCGCAGCTGTTTTTAGTTTAGTCGTGTCGATCTCGTAAACCTTATCCATTCCGTGGGCTTGAACCGCTTCCCACAGGATTATACTTAGAGCTTCGGCCTCGATGTTATCCCTAAGCTTCGTACCGAAGTATTTGCGCGCTCGGAGACGCCTCTCCAGGATCTTTGGTTTGGTACGCAAGACGATGACGTGAGTCAAGCGTTTGGTGGGCAACAAATGTGCCAACAATCCTTCCACTACGATGTTATCGAGCGATTTTCTAGAAATCCGAGCGAACTCGGCCCGCATCTGGCGTAAGTTCGCGATGCGGGTGCCATCAGCATCGAGTTTGTAAAACCCTTTTCTGCGGATTAACGCGTTGAGGTCGATTAGCCTAGCATCCAACTTCCGGGCGAGCTGGCGTGCGAATGCAGATTTTCCAGTGCCCGGTGTGCCACTAACTGCGATCATGAGCCGCTGAGGCATGGATCCGCACTACCGGCCGAGTTTTTCCGCGCGGAGATCTATCGTATCATCAATTCCCGGACCCGTGGAGATCAGCGTGACCGGGACCCCCAACTCGCTTTCGACGTGTTCGACGAATTCTCGCGCATCTGCCGGAAGTTTATCAAAACTTCGCACACCATCGCAACCTTTGAAAAGCCTGTCCAGGCAGCTTATCACGAGCTGGGTTGCCCCATTTATCATGACCGAGCGCTTCGCTAGATCGAAATCGAACTTTCCGATTCGTCTGCGACGGCGGGTCACAGTCCCGTACTCCACGATTCCAAGTTTCTCGGCCTCTTCGAGCGGCATCTCCGTGGCGAACGGTCCGCTACCGACCCGACTGATATAGGCCTTGAATACCACCATGACCTCGTCAATCTTCGTCGGCCCAACCCCCACATCCGCTGCCAAACTGCTCGCAGCCGTGTCTTTACTCGTGACGTATGGATAGGTGCCGTGAATCAAAGAAAGCCCAAATCCCTGCGAACCCTCGATGAGCACGAGCTCATCGCGGCTTATCGATTCGTTTACCTCGAGGGGTACATCAGCCAAGAAGGGCTTTAAGTCCGCGATATCGCCAGCCAGCTTCGCCAAGCGACTCACGCGGGCGACGTTTGCTGGGCCACAACCGGTCCCAGTCGAACCTATCTTCTTTTTTAAGTGCTCGGATGTGCGGTCGAGTTCGATGTGGCGAGCCTCGATGACCGCGCATCTCCGATCCACACCGAGCCGATCGCCAGCACCAGTTTCTTCAATCTCTTTAAGGAGTACTTCGGGGTTGATGAGTACCCCCGGTCCAATTAACAGACGCGCGTCTTTCCGCACGAACCCACATGGGATCTGACGTAGCCCATATTTTTTGCCCTCGAAGATCACAGTATGGCCGGCGTTTGGCCCAACTCCCGCGCGTGCAATGATTTTTGGTTTGTCGTGAAGTGCTAGATACCCGATGATTTTGCCTTTCCCTTCATCACCCCAAAAACCGCCTGCAACTATTATGCACGGCAAACCGACCACCTTCGCCCACTACGTGGTTTGTCCTTATATCGATTTGCAACATCACAAAAAATGCCCGCACGCAAAACAAGAAAAATAACAAAGTGCTTTCCCAACAAAATTTGGAAGAAAACACCAAAGTCTTACCATTTTTTGGCAAATGGTGATTTTAAAAAGCTTTTTATATGAAAAAATTTAGAATATTTCCCCTAAAAGGAAATCAGCCTAACCAGAGGGTTGGGTATTGCCGAGGAGAGGATGAAATGGCGGAACTTCCAGTTACAGCGGTTGACCGCATTATCCGGAAAGCCGGTGCCAAGCGGGTTAGTGAAGGAGCAGCGATCGCATTGGCCGAAGCGCTGGAAGAACGGGCTCTGGCAATAGCAAGTGAAGCGGCCAAACTAGCAGAACATGCGGGACGAAGGACGGTTAGAGATGTCGATATCCGCCTGGCCGCGAAAAGGGTCTAACAGCATCTCGCATTCAAAAAATACATTTTAAATTCACCTGGGTCTAGGGACTCAGGGATTTGATGGGTGAATCGAAAACACGCATCACTCAAATGCCGCGGCTCTACAATGTTTTTGAAATACCGAAGATCCGAAGCGTGCGCGCCACGACGGTTCTACGCTTAAAAGTCGATACAAAAAAAATATTGTCAAGTATCCGACATGCCCACCAAGTCCAAACTGCGAAGAAGGAAGTCGTAAAATTTGAACTCAGGCGCGGCGCGTACCTCCTCCTTTTTCCATCAGGATACATAGAGGTTCACGCACCAGATGAGGGATCCATCCGTGAAGTGTTGATCGCGTTCAGGAACGAACTTTTCCAAAATAAGTTGATCGAATAGCGCTTGGCAGATGAAACCATGGCGAGATTACCCCGAGGCGCGAGGGTAGCCGTTGAGACGTGCATGGGCATCAAACCACACGAAAGCGTGGTCGTGGTAACCGATCTGCCCCGCCTTAAGATCGCGGAGGCATTAGCCGAGGCCGCGCGAGTGATAGGCGCCGATGTCACATTAATGAGAATGCGGGAGCGATCGAGACATGGCGAGGAACCCCCAAAACCAGTAGAACAAGCCATGTGTGCGGCCGATGTCGTTTTAGCTCCAACCACTTATTCATTGACCCATACGCAAGCGCGCCTGCGGGCTTGCAAAGCCGGCGCTAGGGTTGCAACCATGCCCATGATAACTGAGGAGATGATGCGACGAGGCGCGATGCTCGCCGATTATACGGCGGTTAGCGAGTTGACGAATCAAGTGGCTGGGCTACTGACGAATGCATCCGAAGTCGAGGTGAAAACTCCTGCTGGAACAGAACTGCGCATGATAATCGCCGATCGAACGGCACAGCCCGATACTGGTATTTACCACAACCCAGGTGATTTCGGCAACCTGCCGGCCGGCGAAGCGTTCATCGCCCCTCTGGAGGGGATCGCAAATGGCCGGATCGTCGTCGATGGTTCGATGGTTGACGTGCTTCGCGGAACGGTCAAGATAAATGTGAAAGACGGTCGTGCGGTGAGCATCACCGGCAAGCCAGCGCGCAAGCTGCGAAAAATGCTCGATAGCGCAGGACCCGATGCATACAACTTGGCGGAGTTCGGCATTGGAACGAATCCGGCGGCTAGGCTCATCGGTAATGTGCTCGAAGACGAGAAGGTGCTCGGGACTTGCCACATAGCATTCGGTGATAACTCAACATTCGGGGGTAAAATCCAAGTGGGGATTCACCTAGATGGAATTCTCCTGCGACCGACGATTAGGCTGGATGGAAAAATCGTCGTGCAAGACGGCCGATTCAAGTTATGATTATTCTACTGTGACTGACTTGGCCAAGTGGCGCGGCTTGTCTGGATCAAAACCCCGCTCGACACTTATGTAATAGGCCAAAAGTTGCAGCGGCAGGATATAAGTCAGCGGCGTGAGGAGTTCGTGGGTCTTTGGTACGCGGATGAATTCACTCGCGTGCTTTTCGACATCTCGGTCGTCTTCGGCTCCGATCGCTATCACGCTACCGCCCCTCGCCCGGACTTCCTCAACGTTTCCGAGCATACGGCTGCGAGGGGGACCGGGGATCACAGCTGCAACCACTGGCACGTTTTGTTCGATCAGCGCTAACGGACCGTGCTTCAACTCGCCCGCTGGGCAGGCCTCCGAGTGAATGTAGGCTATTTCTTTTAGCTTCAGTGCACCTTCCTGCACGATCGGGTAGCCTATCCCGCGGCCTATGAAATAGAAGTTGGCCGCGTCCTTGTAGCGCTTCGCGATTTCTTTCACTTGAGGTTCCACTTTTTTGAGCAGCGCCTCCGTGAGATCCGGAACTTCATTAAATTGCGCGAGGAGTTCATCAAACTCGGTCTTCGAGATTCGCCCCCGCTTTTCTGCGAGATGAAACGCTAACAGCAGCAGATAAGTCACTTGGGCCGCAAATGTCTTAGTCGCCGCAACACCTATTTCAGGACCGGCGTAGGTGTGCTGCACCAATTCACTTTCTCGCGTGATCGAACTGCCCACGACATTCGTCAAACAAGCGATTTTTGCACCTCTCGCCTTCGCTACCCTAACGGCTTTGAGGGTATCGGCGGTTTCGCCTGACTGCGATACAGCTAAGACAACCGTGCCCCCATCGACCATGCAGCTTTCTTGGAACTCGGATGAAATTGGAACTTCTGCAGACACATCTGCCAACTTCGCGAGCGCGTATTTGCCAACGAGTGCTGCATGATGGGCCGTGCCGCATGCCACTATGTAGATGCGTTTAGCATTCAACAACAACTCCGCTAGACTCTCGAGCTCATCCGCCGGAACGCGCAGGGTATTGCGGATCGCATCGGGTTGCTCGTGGATCTCTTTCAGCATGAAGTGAGGATATCCGCGCTTCTCGGCCATCTCGAGCGTCCACGTGATTTCCATCGGGCTTTTCTCGATGATTTCACCCGAGTCCGTGCGCTTGGTGATTACCTCCTTCGAAGTAACAATTGCCATCTCGCCATCCTCTAAGATGATAACGCGCTTGGTGTGCGGTAATACGGCCGGGATGTCGGATGCCACGAACATCTCGCCATCCCCCAGCCCAACTATCAACGGGCTCTCTTTTCGAACGACCACGAGTTTATCCGGCTCATCGATACTGGCTATGCCTAGAGCATAACTCCCCTTGAGCCGTTCCACGGCGCGTCTGGTAGCGTCTTCAAGTCCGTTGCCTTGGAGCATGTAATAATGGATGAGATGTGGCACAACCTCGGTGTCCGTCTCTGACTCAAATTTGTAACCCTCGCCGATTAGGAACTGGCGGAGCTCCGCGTAGTTTTCGATGATTCCGTTGTGCACGACCGCTACCCTCCGCTTGTTATCGAGGTGGGGATGGGCGTTTACACGCGAGGGCTCACCATGAGTGGCCCAGCGCGTATGACCCAAGCCAATAGTGCCAGGCAAATCCGCGAAGTTTAACTGGCTGTCGATATCGTCTATTTTTCCTTTCTCCTTCTTTACGAGCAGTTCATCTGAAATCGTGACGATACCCGCTGAATCGTATCCCCGGTATTCTAGGCGCTTTAGCGCATCGAGGAGGATCGGCGCTGCGGGCCGCCCACCGATGTAACCAACTATCCCGCACATTTCAACAGCTCCGGCGACATAGCTAAACCATGGCAGTTATTTGAGTTTTAGCTTTCGCAGCTCGTGTTCAAGTAACTTGTGTACGAGCTTGCCATCGGCTCGCCCGCGCACTTTTTCCATTACGACGCCCATCAGCGGCTTAAGGGCCGCCTTTCCACGTTTTTCGATCAACTTCCTATTTGTCCGAATGACTCTCGCGATGAGCCCCGAGAGCTCGGATTTGGTCATCCGTTCCAAGCCAAGCCGCTTTATAGCTACTCGTACTTCGACCTCCTTGGTGACTTCCCTCAATACATCCGGTATTGCCTCTTTCGCCAGCCTACCCTTTGAGATCAAGTTGAAGAGTTCATCGAAAGCACTTTTCTGGATTTTGCCGATTGGTACACCTTCCCTCTTCAATTCTATGAGGGTTTCTTCCAAAGTGGTTGCAACCAAAGTTGGGTCGACTTTGTATTTCTCAACCAATTGCTCAAATAGCGCAGCATTTTCGGATAAGCTCATACGCTTGGCTAGGTCCTCGCTTAGCTTATAAGTCTTGACAAAGCGTCTTTGCCTGAGCTCTGGAAGTTCTGGCAGCCTTTTCTGGATTTCTTCCAATCTGCGCTTGGTGATGGTGATTGGTGGAATGTCCGTCTCGACATACATTCGGGCGGCGCCAGGCAGTGGACGCATGAACTCTGTGTTGCCATCGGGCAGCGCCCTGCGGGTTTCTTCGGGAACACCAACCAGAGCCTGGTTTGCTCTATCCACGACCACGTTAAGCGCATCCTCCGCTTTCTCTCGGGTACCCGCCACGATTATTACCACGTCATTTGGAGTAGCCTTTGTCACATTTTTTAATTTTTGAACTTCTTCAGCAGAGATGCCACACGCTGGCAACTCATCGGTATGGAAAATCCCTCCCACTTTACCGTAGATCTTCGCATAATCTGCAAGCTCGGTTCCAAGCCTGCGCCCGGGTTGCAGCTCCTTTCCAACCAGGCCTGCGAACTTCGGCAGTTTAACCGCGAGGATAACTTCACCTCGCGCAATTGCATCTCGGAGCACTCGCGAACTAGTGTTGGAAAAAACATCCGCAACGTCGATGAACTCCCTTTCGATTCTCGTGGCCCCCCTCTCCCCCAATTCATCCCGGATTTCCAAGAGGGCAACCTGTCTTTGAACCTCGCGCTCGACAACGGTTGAAATTAAGCCAAGCTCCTGAATTCCCTTGATCTCCTGCCGTGCCCCGTCCTTGATCGAGACATTTATGTCTTGGCGAATGGTGCCGATGCCGCGCTTGACCTTTCCGGTCGCGCGCAGAATTCGTCCTATATGCAAAGCGACCTCAGCCGGTGTATACGGATCCGTGAAATCCGGCCCGGTTGCAATTTCAACCAGAGGTATCCCTAGTCTGTCCAAACGGTAGTCGATGAACTTGGCATCCTCCTCGAACTTTCTAGCCGCATCTTCTTCGAAACAAATTGTTTGGATTCGAAAGCGACCTTTTGCAGTTTCAACCCAACCATCGGTTGCTATCAGAATCGTCCGTTGGAATCCACAGGTGTTACTACCATCGATGACGATTTTTCGCATAGTATGCGCCTCGTCTATCGGCTTTGCATTTAACAACAATGCAATTTCCAAAGCGATATCAATGGCTTCCTCGTTGACCGGGTGCGGTGGCTCCTCGTCGAGCTCAACTAGGCAGGTAGTTTCTGGATAAACGTGATACCTAAAGCCTTTGCCCTTGATGGCCTCGGCCAGCGCGGCGCGGTCGACCTCACCGAGTTCGCTTTGGGTCGGACGCAACCGCCTCCTAACCTTAATAGGTGGCTCAATATCAGACAGGGTCGATGGGCATTCGCAGAATAGCTTGTGAGTCTCGAGCTCTTGGTGTATCTCAAAACCCACCCGTAGGTCTAATTTCTCATAATCGAATTTCATAACGCTTCACTTGAAAATTGGTTTCAAAAAGACTTCAGGTCGGGTTCGTGGAGCGATTTCCCCCGCCAAATTCGTCCGCATTAGCCTCGAGATTTCGTTTAGGTCCCGGGTGCGCCCCATTACCCACATGAGTTTGACGTAAGCTGTTTCTGGGAGCATATCTTCTCCTGGAACCACACCCAGCTGAAGCAGGTCTCTCCCCGTGGAATAGACCTTCATATCCACGCGCCCCCAAACACACTGCGACGTCATCACGACTGGGATCCCTTGTTTAACTGCTTGCTTGACGCCGGTGTATAGCGACTCTGGTGTGTGCCCCAAGCCCGTGCCTTCTAAAACGATCCCTTTGTATCCGGCGTCCAGCAGGGCCTGGATAGCCCTGGTCTGCATATTCGGGAACACTTTAACCAGCGCTATCCTCGGTTCAAATTTCGCATCGAGTTTGACCTTGCCCCTTGGTCTCGTCTTCGTGTAATCGTTTCTGAATGTAGTTATCTTATCGTCCTTGACCATTCCGATCGGGATATCATTGATTGTTTGGAAGGTGTCCCGGCGGCTCGTGTGGCATTTTCTGACCTTTGTGCCTCGGTGGATCAAACAGAAATCGTCCTCGGTGGAGCCATGCATCACCACGCAAACCTCGGCTATGTCGGATTTCGCGGCCACCGTAACCGCCCCAATTAGATTCAGGGCAGCGTCACTACTCGGTCTATCCGACGAGCGCTGTGAACCAACTAACACAACTGGTCTGAACAAATCCTTGAGCATGAAGCTGAGTGCTGCCGCAGTGTAACCCATCGTGTCGGTGCCATGCGCAACCACGATTCCATTTGCGCCGGCGTTGATCTCCCTAGCCACCGTTCTTCCGATTTTTGCCCAGAGCTTCGGCGTCATGTTCTCGCTGAAAACGTTGCACGCTGCGATGGTCTTGATGTTCGCTATATCGGTCAGCTCGGGCACCGCGCTGTAGATCTCCTCCGCGGTAAATGCAGGGTATACCGCTCCCGTTCGATAGTCCACGCGACATGCAACCGTGCCGCCCGTTCCGACAATTGAAACATCTGGTTTGGTGGGGTCGCGTTTGATCTTTAAGAGAGGCGGGGCCATTTTCGGTACCTTTCCCTTCCCAACCCTAACGATTTTCGTTTCTTTCGTGATCCTGACGCCCACGTTGTAGCCGCTCTTTAACTTTATGACGACATGATTTGGATCACCTAGCTCGGTTCGTGGCATTAGGATACCTTCATAAACACGACCGGCCCTTTCAACCCTTACTCGGTCCCCAACTTTGGCGGGTATAGACTTCAACAGCTTCGCTATCATGCCCCGATAGCCATGCATTTCCATTACCACCGAAACTAACGGTTCCGACTGTTTAAATCTTGACCGGAGTTGCCCACTTTTATTAGTGAGTTAGAGTATATTCATCAGAAGCGGTGCTGAAAT
>CAZCRN010000003.1:0-14298 GCA_964501125.1 Hadarchaeota archaeon (SeqCode)
TAAAAGAGTAGCATAGTCTTAAGCACTTTTGGGTCCAGATGGGACCTTTTTAGCAGGGCACGGGCGAGCGGGCTAGTTTTAAGCCATTTTTCCACTTTGTTGATGTCGAACTCCCTTGGCATCCTATCAAAATCCGTTTCCACTTTTTGGAAACCCCGATAAAAATCTATGGTATCCCAGCCCTGATCGGCAGATTCATTTACTTGTATGGATGGCACTCAAATAGAAATTTTTAGTGAAAACGTCTTCTTGCACTAATGAGACCGCATATCCGCGACAAAAAACTTATTGTAGGCCTATGGACTACACATTTTATTGGTTAATATGGGGTCAGCAGAGGTTGCTAGGTTCATACCGTCCGATATGCGCGTGCGAATCGTCCAAGATCTAATTGCAGAAATCGGAATTCGTCCGCTGTCAAATGCGATAGGGGTCAATTCGAAGACCGTGTACAAGTACAAACACGGGATAGCCCATCCAACGGACGAAACGATGACGAGAATACTAACAATCATGGAGAAAGAGCATCCAGAATTGTTCGAGAAATACGCCACCGAGCTCCGCGAAAGCTTTTTGGCAGTAGTTGGATCCACGCCGCTACAAAAACAAGCCCTTCCCGAACCAAAAATAGCGCCAAAGAAGCCGAAAAAGAAGCCCCGCAGGAAAATTTTAGCGTTTTTACGGCTGCGGCGTTAGTCGCGAGAGCACCCGATCGGCATCACATATCGTGTTGATGCAGCCATCTCGCAGTAAAGGCTCCCCTTGCATTACAATTCCCGTTGAACCCAGGGTCATCGCAAGGTCGGAGAGATTCGCGTTGCATGCAACTCCGAAAATTCCCTTCGGTTTGTGAGTTTTTATGATACGTTCTATGAAAGTGCCACCCGGAACCACAAAAACTCGGTAGCCCATTGGCTCGAGCCGTCCCTTCAAATGTCCGATGATACACTGGCCGCACTGCTGGCAAACGATTCCTTCGGCCGCGGTGATCTTTGCCGGGCAATCCACAGAGCGCAAACATTGTGGCAGAAAGACGATTTTATCGTGCGGATCAATTTTTTTGAATTTCTCCTCGGATCTAGCATTATGGAGAGCGATTATGAACTGATCGACCATGCGTGTATCGAGCCTGAGTTTGTTAAAAAGATATTTGAGGGGCCCATAGAACGTCGTCGTGAGTGCCAGGAGGACGCGTGACATGAATATGGGGCCGCGTTTGGTGGAAAAAACGATGGCTAAAGCAGCAATTAGGATGAGAAGCCCAAGTGTGATCACCGCGATTATGAATATTTTGCCAAGCAATTCGTACGGAAACACATTTTTCACCCGTAGACCAATGGCCAACGCCTAACATATGCGTGGAGCCGGGTCGCCGATTGGTGATTCTATCAATCGATGTCCTCCTACGACTGTTTTTAGCATGACTTCTCCCGGATGTTCGGTGATTACCCCCCCTATTATGCGCGCATCTCGCCCGTATTTAGTTTTCCGCACGGCTTCAAGCACGGCTTCGCAGCTTTCGGGCTTAACGGCGATTATCGCCTTGCCTTCATTTGTTATCTGGAGCGGGTCTATACCAAGCATTTCGCCCACAGCTCGGACGGCAGGTTTCATCGGGATCTTTTCTTCCTCCAGAATTATCCCAACTCCAGCCTTTGAAGCCATCTCATTAAGGGCAGCAGCAACACCACCCCGCGTTGGGTCCTTCATCGCGGCCACACCACCCGCTTTCAGGGCGGCCTCGACCGTTTCCCATATGGGTGCGACGTCCGAACACAGGTCTGCCTCGACATCGATACCCTCTCGGTGGGCCAAAATCGTGATCCCGTGGTCTCCAACGGTCCCCGTGATCAAAATTTTGTCGCCGGGGCTGAGCCCGGTGTCGGTTATGGGCGTATCTGCCACCCCTATGCCGGTCGTCGTAACGATCGCACCGTCAAGAGAGCGATTTTCCATCACTTTCGTGTCCCCGGCTATCGTCGGCACCTCGACTTCTCGGGCAGTCTCGTCGATCGAACGGCAGATCCTGCGCAAATCCTCTATCGGGAAGCCCTCCTCGAGCACTACCGCGCATGCGATAGCTATGGGCCGCGCCCCCATGACTGCCAGATCGTTGATCGTACCCGAAATCGCGAGCCTTCCTATATCGCCACCTGGGAAAAAGAGGGGTTTTATCGTATGCCCATCGGTTGTGAGCACAAAAGTTCGGTCGCCAACCTTGAAAGTCGCGCCATCGTCAAGCTCATCGAGACCGATTTCGCCAGCGCGCCTCAAGGAAAGCTCCTTTAGTACAGTGTCTTTTATCAGTTTCATCATCAGGGCGCCGCCAGCACCGTGCGCTAGCGATATTTTCCCTTCTTTCTCGGACATTTTCATCACTTTTTCTGGAGTTCGACGTCTATTATTTCGAGTTCGCGGCCAGATGACAGCGCTAACTCGTGCCCCCCGCATTTTGGACAGGTAATTTCAAGCTCGGGGGCGGGCGAATGGGTGTTAACCGCGCAATTAACCCCTCCGGAATAGCCACATTTGCAATTGATCGCCAAAGGCACGGGCTCGATGTCGAATTTCGTCGCCTTGAATTCGGCTCCACCCAGCTTTTTTAACCACAGGCGCAAGGCGCCCGGCTCGTTTAGCTCGCCGATGCGTAGATTTACTCGCAGCACCTTGGCCTCGCGGTCGGCAGATATGTGTCGGAGGGCTTCGAGCACCCGATTTGCAAGTTCGACCTCATGCATGGGGACCACTTTCGGAGGGTTGAAGCTACTTGAGGGCAAACTGTATTAACTCTTTCGCGCTCGGGAGCTGGGTTGAACTTTTGGCACCCCCCCGATTGATTTTTAAGTTTCGACAAATTTCGAAACATTGAATTATGACCTCTTCGTTTAAGCGCGTTCGCAAGGAATATATACACAAAAAAGAAAAGGTGGTGTTCCGGAAAGGTGAAAAGGTGTCCCGAAAGGGCGGATTTGCAGTTGTTATCGCATTATTTGCTTTATTCGCGTTAGTTGGGCCGATGTCAGCCTCGCCTGAACTCTGGCCGGCGACCGCCACGAGCACGGAGAACAACGATCCGGCCGCGGTGCCTGGGTTGCCTTCTGTAACACCTCGTGAGAATACGGGAACAGAAACGAACACCCAACCAGCTAACACACCAACTGTTGTTGCTCAAACAGCAGATGACACAGACCCTATTACTGGTAAGCCACCCGGAACTGCCAGACGTTTTGCTCAAATAGTCCCCCTAACCGAGAATACAGATCCAGCCCCCCGGTAAGTTTGGGTCTACTCGGCGTGGATAATAGACGATATGATGGAACCATAACAATAGCTGGCTCGACGTATAACGTAGTTGTCGGAGATCCTTATGTCGATGAAAATTTTGATACTGTTTTTATCGACTTGGATGGTGACGGCATATGGGGCGAGAATGCATATGACCACGGCACAGCCTATGACAACAGGCGGTACGGCAGTACCCGAATGGTGGACGAAGACATTAGGATACGAAATACGAGCATTAAGGCAAGTTCCGACACGTGGGTTTGGATTAACAGCCAAGACAACGTAACCACAGGCGCTGACTACATAAGGTATGATTATCTAGCTGCTCACAATGTTGGCCCAACGGGCACGGAGAATGAAGTGCGCTTGATGACTGGTACCTACTTTAGGACGAGATTCTACATCGATGCAAATGACGATGGAGTCACAGATAACGTTCACTTTTGCTTGTTGGACACCAACTCGGATGGCACCTATGATACCGTTGATATCTCGGTTGGTGCGGCTGGCGCGACTGCCGCTGGCGATACCTACGGTCAAAACATCATTTCGCCTGAGAACATACTTACGGTAGATAACGACGCACGAATAACCGCCGCTACTACACTTCAAATTGGCTCGGCTTATGATTATTCGGTTATTGGCCCAGTTGCTTATCCAGAGAATACCTCACCAGACTTTTCGGTTACATCGACTTCTTGGTGGTTCGGCCTCATCGTTTTGGACATAGATGGAGACGGGGTTGTTGATGACAATGTTAATTTCTGCCTTAGCGATAATGATTCTAACGGTGTTTTTAATGTATTGGATATCTCAGCTTATGACAATACCTACGGGCAAGGCACGCTAGATAATAATATTCTTGACAATCTGGATGATGAGCGAATAACCGCCACAGATAACATTCGAATTGGTCCAATCTACGATTACACGGTTACCCTAGTTGGTAACCCCGCTGCTACTGGTTACGATTATCGCGTCACATCTAGGTCATGGTACATCGGAACCATCACGCTCCACGCGGACGAGAACTTCAACTTCGTGATATGGGACCCCGATTCTGACGGCGTTTTCGAGAACCTCGTGTTCGATGACAACCGCGATGGTAGTTATTCCGGCGATCCACAGTACGACAACTTCCCTGTGCGCCCAGTCCGATTGCCGCGCGACAGCCGATATGGGTACGAAGTTCTTTGGTTCAACCGAAATCCAGCCACAAGCGTCGACCTTCGAATGCAGCCAGTCGATGTCGCTTCGCCCGCATTCTCGGATCCCTCGCCTGCAGCCTGGGTTGCGGTGAGCACCCGAACCCCCACGATATCGGTAGTGCTTAACGATGTTGGGGCGGAGGGTATAACGTTTGGAATAGACCCCGCGACCATCATCATGCGCGTGCGCGGCGATGTGGTTCCGCACACGTACTCTGCGGGCGTCGTCTCGTGGCAGGGTTACCTGTACGATGGCCCCGTGCAAGTCCGAGTCGAGGCCAGGGATTACGCCGAAAACCCGGTAACCGTGACCGAGTGGACGTTCACGGTCGACACCGCTAAACCCGTCATAACCATCGTGGAGCCACAACCCTTCACCGTTACTGGGTCCCCGAACATCCTGCTCAAAGGGAAGGTCACGGACCTGACTTGGGCGACTGTCCAGGTCCAGGGCGAGGAGGTCGCGGTTGTGGATGGGACATTTGAGGAATGGATAACCTTGAGCGTCGGCAAGAACACGATAACCGTACGGGCCACAGACCAAGCCGGCAACGTAGCGACCTCGGAGCTGACCGTGACCTACGAGCCGGAACTCGCGCCGCCCGGACCACCCGAGGAATTCCCAACCGAGCAAGTTATTCTGATTGCCGTGGTTGGCATAGCGGTGATCATCGCTCTGATAGCATTATTCGTGAAGAGATCTTAGCGACATCTCGCTTTTCTGGAGTATTTTAAGTAGAGAATCCCACTTTTCTTCAGCTTAGATGCTAGGTTGGTTCAGATGGCCCTCCCCCGATTCGACTTTCACACACATACCATGTATTCCGATGGTGTCATGGTAGCGTCCGCCATCGTGGAAGTGGCCGAAGCGCGCAACCTGGCGGCTGTGGCGATCACCGATCACGGGCCCGAGCTCTCGGTCGGGATATCCCCAAGCAAGATAGAGGCAATGATCTCCGATGTTGAAATCGCACGCAAGGATGCTGGAATCCCGGTCCTCTGTGGAATAGAGGCGAATGTTATCGATCCCAGTGGGGCGATAGACATAAACGAGCAGCTGCTTGGAAGATTCGACATCCTAGTAGTTGGCGTACACCGGTTGAGCTGGGCAATTCGTGATCGCGCTGAGCTCGCGCGTGCGTATCTGACGTCGATCACAAACGCGATGGAGCGGCAGCGGGTTGATGTGGTCGCACACCCCTTCCGATTTCACGGAGATCTGGCAGGGTACTTGAGTCCCGATGACATCGATGTGTTTGTGGAGTCAGCGGCCGAGCGAGGGGTTGCGATCGAGCTCAATTCGAGATATCGTGCACCCGATGAAAATCTTCTAAGGGCCTGCCTGCGCAAAGGGGTAAAAATCAGCATTGGCACAGATGCCCACACGACGGCGGAGGTCGGGAGCATCGATTGGCCGATGAGTCAACTCCGGAAGGTCGGTGCCAGTCGAGAAGACTTAGTTTTAGACAAATTCTTAGGAGGTAGATAGTTGGGGCTCGACCTCTCCGCACTCGATGGCGCCCGTCGCGTGGCAATCGTCGGTGTTGGTAGCGACATGCGAGGCGATGATTCGGCTGGTGTTGAAGTTGTGCGACGATTGTTGAGCCGTTTGAGTTCACCCAAGGTGCAGCTCATCGATGCGGGCGTGGTACCCGAAAATTTTGCAAATCAAATTAAAAAGTTCAGGCCTTCTCATGTCGTATTAATTGATGCAACCGATCTCGGCTTGGAGCCAGGAGGCATGAAGGTTTTTGCCCCCGAGATTATCAGTGGATGGCCAGTTTCCACCCATCGATTGCCGCTCTCGCTCTTCGCTGAATACGTGCATGGGCAAACTGGAGCGAAAGTCGTGTTAATAGGTATTCAGCCGGCTAGCGCGGAGATGGGGGCCGCGATGTCCGAGCAGGTGAAAAACGCAGTCGGAGAGTTGGCAACCGAGCTATATTCAAAATTGAGCTCGCAATAGTTTTACTTTTAGGATTTTCCTCGGAATCCGTGGTTTTTTGATTTTTCCGGCTTGCCATTTCAAAAGTTATAAGTATTCTATAAGACAGTTATAAATGGTGAGCTGCAATGGGGAAACACACAACTATCGCCCTGAAACCCGAGACCAAGCGACGCCTCGAACGGTATCGTCTTGAACGGGAAAGTTATGACAGACTCATCAACCGCCTGCTCGAAGAGACACTGCCCCGCAAGCCTCCAACCCTCTCCGAGCTTAAGGAGATGAGAGGGGATGAGTACATCCCGCTCGAAGAGATTCTTGAGAAACTTGGGCTATGAAGTTCGGCTCCATCCCGAGGCATCGAGATATCTCGTGAAACTCAAGCGGGACGCGCCAAAGGATGCGGAACGCTGCGCTACCGCCCTTCGGGAACTCGCAATGAATCCGTTCACGTCGAGGCCAGGAGTGGATGTCGCTCCTTGGAAGGGGCCTGAGTTTGACTACCGCATTCGAATCGGTCGGCATCGCTTTGGATACAGAGTAAACAAGGGCGAGAAGCTCGTTCTCGTGGACGCGGCATGGTTCAAGTAAACAAGCGAGCTAAGCAGGCAGGATCACTTATCCGGAGGAAAATCTTCCTTTAGTTAACTTTATAACTAAAAAGGCAAAAAACAAAATGATGATCTGCCCCAAATGCAAGAGAGAAGGGCTGGGCCCTTACATAAAGACGATCAAGGGCAACCCGTACTTTTATGTGGCCCACTACGCGGGCCGGGCTAAAGTGAAGTGGTGCTATATTCCTGAGAGCATCCTGTTGAATCCTGCGTTTTTCAAGGATGGGAGGTTCATTCACGCGGCGGAGCTGAATCATTTGATCCATGAGTTATGGGAAAATGAAGGCCTCTCTGATTTGAAAATAAGGAGAATCTATATCCACGGGTCACAGGTCAAGGGCACCTATACAAAAAGCAGCGATTTGGACGTTTGGGTTATGACTGAAGGAGAGTTTGAAGTCCCAATCGTGCTAACTGCTACGAGGCGAATGGTCGCCCCCCCAAGCGATGTGCCGAGGCTCAGGCTTCGGGGCGCCGAAGTTGAGGTATCATGTTCATCGCTCAAACCAAAACCCCCATACTTCGATGTTTTCGAGCAGAGGCTGGTGCTCAGGGATGAATGAAAAAATTTTGCGACTTTTGGAGGAAATAGCTAAGAAATGCAAAGCGGAGAGATCTCCATATGTTCCAGCGGCATACTTCAAGCACATTCCCGACTACAAGAAAAATCTCAAAGCCCTCAGGAAAAGCGGCCTCATATTTGTTTACAAGGCAGGGGAAGCCATCGGTATATCGAAGAAGGGATTAGAGGCCCTTGAAGCACGCGAGCGAAGATGACCCAGCGGTTGGAATTTTAACTCCGGTGAGCTACACAAAGGCAATTGAACTATCCGCTCTAAAGGACGGGCTCCCTGCCTCGACGACCGAGCTTGCCCTCGCGGGTAGAGGCCCGATCTTTACAGGCGTGAATTCGGCTAGTTCCCAACCTACTCGCCTCAGCCCATCTTGAAGGATGTTTCGTGCGGCATTCAGGTAGCTGTTCCCTTCACGATCCCCGAGCGGATCAACACGGGGGGATCAGAATCCGCGGCCTCAAAAATTGCCAGAGGCTAAGCTGAGGCCCCCAGCTCGGCGAGAATTCCCTCCACTTGCTTCCTCAGCTGTGGGATGTCTTCGGTCGCGATCTTCCAGATGTCCTCGAGTTTCAGGCGGAAGTACTCGTGAGTGAGCATGTTCCTCATTTCCACCAAGTCCTCCCACGCGACATCCGAGTACTTCTCCTTGGACCCCTTGGTGACGTGCTTGGCCGCCTCACCGATCACCATGAGTTCCCTCAACACGGCGGACTGCGTCTTGCGATCGCCGACGAAGTCCCCCAGCTTCATGCCCCTCACGAACTCTTCGATGCGATCCGACGCTTCTAGGATGTGCCTAAAGCGATCCCTGTCACTCACCCACTATCACCTTCGCCTCCTGTTTCACATTTTCCATGACGTGGGGACTCAGCTCGGTGCCAAGCTCTACCTTCACGCCGAACATCTCGGACAGCTCGCGCTGGATGCGGAAGAGCTTGAGACCCACTGGCTTGGAGAACTCGACTAGGATGTCGATGTCGCTTCCCGGCTGCGCCTCCCCCCTCGCGTAGGATCCGAAGAGAACGGCCTTTTTCACCCCGTGCCCCCTGAGGGCTTGGGCCAGCCGCTTGAGATCCGGCTTCTTGGGAAACGGGGAGATGAAGATGCGTCCGCAGTTCTTGCACAGCCACCGCTGTTTGCGACCCCCAGCGTAGTGGATCCCGGCTTTCACCAGCTCCTTGGAACTGCAGAACTTACAGGTTGGCATCGCTCTCCCTTGTATAAATAAGTAAGCAAGCTTTATTAAGCTGTCTGCTGTACACACGCTTAATCAGTGTTCTCGGTCACCTCCAGCACCGTAAAAGGTGGAGCCTGAACCGATAAGTCACTCACATCGGCGTTTCCTCCTCTCAAGGTCATCGGGTATGCGATGCACCCATATACTCATGAGGGGAGAGGGTAATCATCAAAAGTGTTCGATGGCTCTCACCCCCTAAAGGGAGGGGGCTCCCCACCGTTAACACAGTTAAAAGAGCTATCGTATATCACGCACCGACGCCGCGATTAGCTCAGCTGAGACTTCGACTCGATCCACGTTCTTCGCCGCTTCTCTTAGCCCTTCGATCATTGTCGCAATCCCTGGCGGGTACCACTCTTCCCCACACTCAGTACAAACTAATACTGGCACGTTTTTTGATCAGAACACCCCTCGTACGCTCGTCTTTATACACGAGGCGTGTCTTTCCACCACATCTGCAGGAATAGGTTTTCATTTTTCCCTCCTCTTGGTGAAGGTTGAATCCCATTTCTCCGGGTCTGGTATGTATGTGGTTATGAGATAGCATAAGTTTTTTCTCGGGGACAAGACCACGTGCACTGGTCGCCCTTCAACGAAGACGAGCACCAGCGCGCTCTCACCATAAGGATCCTGTGGGTAATGCTCAATCAAAGTGAATTTTTTCCTAAGCGCGCCCTTCAACTTTGATTCGCTTATTTTCTCCTCTTCTGCTCCTATTCGAGCATGTCTGCGCCAAATGATGGCTTTCAAGGAAGTTCTTATTCGCTCGGAGATTGCCAGGTTTCCCGCCGAGGCTTTGGTCGGAGGTCATTTAGAAAGGGAAAACGCTCTGCTCACTCTGACACGGCTTCGCGCTTGTCGTAGGTGGCGAGCTCGTACTCCTTTGTGAACCTTATGGCTTTGCGCGGGCAAATTCCTACACACTCGCCACAAAATATGCATCGCGCCAGTTGAATGCGCGGCTTTTTCGTTTCCTCAACAAGGGTCAGCGCGCGCGCCGGACACACATCCGCGCAGAACCCGCACCCATCGCACCTCTCCCGATCGATGACGGGCTTTCCGCGCAGCCCCTCGGGGGGCTCGACGCGTTCGTACGGATATTTCACCGTCGCTGGCTTCCGGAACAGGTTGCGGAGCACCTCGGGAAGCATTCGCGGCATATCAGATCACCATCACTAAGACCATGTTTATGAGAGCGAGCGGAGCAACAACGGCCCAGTAAAACTTCAGCGCCTGATCAATGCGCAGCCGAGCCGCGATGCACCGAATGACGGTTATCATCAGGACGATTGCCAAGCACTTGATGAGGAAGCTAACCACACCTGGGATGTATACGCCAGCGATCGTGTGGGCAACGGGCCCCCCGAAGAACAGCACGGCTATCAGTCCAGCGACCGCGAGCACCTCTATGTTGTAGGCGATTCGGAAAATCGCGAGCTTGGGGCCGGAGTACTCGGTCATGGCGCCGTGCACTATCTCGGTTTCAGCCTCGGGAATGTCAAAGGGCACGCGAAGGAGCTTTGCAGGGGCCACGAGCAGGGCAGCGATGGCGGCGAGGGGTAGCTGAAACACCAGCCACCCGTGTTGGGCCTGATAGCTGACGATTGGCGCTAACCCCAGCGACCCGACATGGATAGCGACCGTAAGCGCCGCGAGGATGAAAGCCAGCTCGTAGCCGAACAACTGTACCACGTACCGGCCTGAGCCGACCGCACCGAATGGGGGTGCCGACGAATAACCACCCATCATCATGCAAATCGCGGGGATGTTGAGCAGATAGATTATCACGATTGGATCCGCCACTAGCGTGAGCGAGGGTTGGGCTGAGTTCACAGGCAGCAAGAGCATAACCGTGACGATCGAACCGAGTGCCAGGAGCGGGGCGAACATGAACACTAGGCTCTGAGCGGCTCTTGGCGTGATGTCCTCCTTACTAAAGAGCTTCCCAACGTCTAAGAATGCCTGCCAAACCGGCGGGCCTATGCGATTTTGTAGGTGAGCGGCAACTTTGCGATCGATACCTTCGAAGAAAAGGGCCACCACGGTTGCGAATACGAGGCCGGGGAACACAACGTATGCAAATGAAAAGTCGAAGATACCCATTAGCTCCGCCACCTCTTTAGCTGCGCCTTGGTCAGGCTTCGGGACTTGCCCGTATCGGCGTCGATCACCGTGACGCGATCGGTGCAACTAAAGCATGGGTCGATGCTGGCCACGACGATAGGGATCTCCGCGATGGTTCCGCCGACGAGCATTGGTTTGATCGTTGGAATATTCGCATATGTCGGCGTCCGTATGCGCACACGCCAGGGTTTGTCGGTACCATCTGACATGACATAGTGCAATAATTCCCCCCGCGGCGCCTCAACTCGCGCGATGACCTCGTTTTCAGGGACTTTCAGCTCCACCCTCGTCCGCAGTGGGCCCTTGGGCATGACCTCAAGCGCGCGGCGAATGATGCGGATGGACTCCAGCACCTCACGTAGCCTGACGACTGCCTTCGCAAGCACGTCACCCTCCCGTTCGGTTATGACATCGAACGGTAATTCCTCGTAGATGGCATAGGGATCGGTCTTTCTTATGTCGACGGCAATCCCAGAGCCCCGCGCCGTTGGCCCCACAGCGCAGAGCTCACGTGCAGTTTGTTTGGTAAGCACACCAATTTTCTCGCAGCGCGCCAGAACCGTGCGGTCAGAGGTGAAGATATTTAGGTAATACTTAGCCGCATCCTCGAGTTTGGCCAATCTGCGTGAAATCTTCGGCACTTGGGTGGGCTTTATGTCACGCCGCACTCCACCGAGCGTGTTGATCGCATGGTGAACGCGGTTACCCGAAATTAGTTCGAGCAAGTCCATGACGTACTCGCGCACTTTCCACAGCAGCATAAAAAGGGTTACGAACCCGATCTCGTGCGCAGCTATGCCAGCCCAGAGCAAGTGGCTGTGAATGCGCTCGAGCTCGGCCGTGATGGTCCGGATATAGCGCGCCCGATCGGGGACCTCGACGCCCAGCAGCTGCTCGACCGCCTGCACGTAGCAAGTGGTGAGATGGGTTGAACATATGCCGCAGATGCGCTCGATTAGGTAGAGGTCGTGGAGATAATTGCGGTCTTGAAGCGCGCGCTCGATCCCCCGGTGGTAGTAGCCGAGGTGGATGTCAACATCGACTATCTCTTCGCCCTTGACCTCGATCCTGAAGTACTCCGGCTCTTTCAGCATCGGATGCTGGGGACCCACGGGTAAAACAAAAGTCATTTTTTGATCCTCCTCAGCGGATACTCCCCCTCTGGCCAATCCTCGGGCAAAAATAGCCGTCGGGGATCCGGGTGCCGCTCGACTTCGACGCCGAGCATCTCGATCAGATCGCGTTCGTACAGGATTGCGCCGGGAAAGATGTCGGTCACACTCAAGAGGCGAGGCGCCCGTTTCGGTACGGTTAGCTTGAGGTTCAGCAACACCCCACCGCAGTCGACATGGTAAATGACCGCGATCTCCCTGCCTAGATCAACACCCGTTATAGTCGACAGGTGTAAGATGTCGTGCCTCTTGAGGGTTATTAGGGCATCGCGGTAGCGCTGTCTATCTGTCACAGCTGTGATACGTCTATCGCTGATAACTTTGCTTTCTTTAACGTATTCTTTGATAATTTCCATTACTTCGCCTGCTTTCACTCACTTCACCTTCTTGAGGACTTTCAGGAGACCGTCAATAATGGCTTCGGGTTTCGGCGGGCACCCGGGAACATAGGCATCGACTGGCATGATTCGATCTAGCGGGCCAACGATCCCATAGCAACCATCAAACACACCATTCGTCGCTGGACAGGCCCCTACTGCGACAACGATTTTTGGCTCAGGCATCTGTTCATAAATCCGAACGAGCCGATCCTTGCATTGCCTAGTTATCGGCCCCGTGACGACCAGAATATCGGCGTGTCGCGGCGTACCCCGCAGCATCATGCCGAAGCGTTCGACATCGTAACGCGGCGTTAGCGCGGCAACGAGCTCGATATCGCATCCATTGCACGCACCGGCATTGAAGTGCAACATCCACGGTGATTTTCGTCTGAGTATTCCCTTCAAGCCCACGTGCTCACCCCAGCGCCACCATGATCGCGATTAGGATGACGATGAAGCCCACCACAACCCAAAACAGGTAGTATAATCACAACACCTAGCATCATCCGAATGTCACCTTCAGGTAGTGCTCAAATCGTCTGGCGATCGCATCGTGGGTCCGTTCGGGCTCGATTACTTTCGCGTCTATCCAGTGCACGTACAAGCACGGCTTTCGCTCATCGACGTCGACGCTGAGGGTCCCAGGGGTCATGGTTATGGAATTTGCCAAGCCCGTAATTCCCACATCGGTTCGGAGCTCGGTTGGAACTCGCACGATTCCGGGTCTGATGGGCATCCGCGGGTGTAGGATGCGGTAGATGACACCAGCGTGCGCCTTCACTTCAGCCCAGATGTAAACGGGCACGTACGCGAGCAGGTAAAGGCAGCGGCGGTGCTGTAATTTTTCCTCGATGGGACCTCGAAGAAACAAATCGTGTTATAGCCAAGCTACAAATCCGGCACAGATGGCCCCGACCGCGAGCTCCTGCGCGTCGAGAGAGCCGGTCAGCACGATCCAAGCCAGCCAAAGGCAGATGAACGTGGCAACTAGTCGTTTGCTCAGCACTTTCACCGCTCCTTTGGGTGCTATAGAAACTACTGGGCTTGAATTTTTCTGTGGCTGATCGCTTTTACAACGGAATCGAGCGAGAAACCCCACGCGCTTCAGCCATGGGAGTGATCACGTAAATAACTCTAGCCCTAAGGGTTCGAAGGGCCTGAAGTGTTTTGAATCGAGCGTGTAGAGTTTTGCCCCGCTATTCATGGCCATCGCGGCGATCATGGCGTCGGTTCTGCGGACGGGTGCGCCCCGCCTCTCAGCGTCAAGCTCGAGCTCCGCGGCCAAGCTCGCATCTCTTTTTGCGTAACTCAGTACGGGCAATCGCAGGACCTCCTTTACTGGCTTGGCGTATTTTTGGAGGCCGTACAGAATCTCGTGGAGGTTCACCGCGGTTATTTTTATATCCTCGCCGCTTTCGATGATTTTTTTGAAGGCTTTCTCGCCTTTTTTCGATTTTTTGTCGAAGATTTCTATCAGGACATCGGTGTCTATTACGATCATAATCTCCGCTCGCCCCTCGTGGCCCGGATTTTTGCGAGGATTTTCTCTTTGTTTTTAAATTCAACGCACCCCCTAAGCCTCATCAGAGTTTTGGTAGGATCTGTACCTTCCACGAGCCTCTCGAGGAGCTCACTGAAGCTCTCGTTTTCCTCTTTGGCTCCCGATAGTTTTTCGTAAACCTCATCCCGGATAGTTATGGTTTTTACCATCTCCACCACCTCTTTTTAATTTAATGTTTAAACATACATTTAAACTTT
>CAZCRN010000004.1:0-13535 GCA_964501125.1 Hadarchaeota archaeon (SeqCode)
ATTCGCGGTTTTTGAAAGAAACAGAAAAGTGCCTAAAGTAGACGCTATTCAGGTATTAATATTTCAATTTGCATTTAGATTTCACCGGTGATTGAAACGTTAACAGATGAGGAGCTCCAAATTTACCGAAATGCAGGGAAGCTCGTGGCGGAAGTACGAGAGGAAGTGCGCCCTCTGATAAAGCAGGACACGGAGCTGTTAACGATCGCTGAAACTGTGGAGAGGTTGATCAGGGAGAAAGGTGCCAAACCGGCATTCCCATGCAACGTCTCGGTGAACCAAGTAGCCGCCCACTACAGCCCACCGAAAGGCGACGCTACACGCGTGAAAGAGGGAGATTTGGTGAAAGTCGACATCGGGGCCCACCTCGATGGCTACATCGCAGACACCGCATTCACTGTAGATTTAGGGGGGAGGGCGCAGCTCGTGCAAACGATCGAACGCGCACTCGAAGAGGCGATCAAGGCAGTCAAACCTGGCATCGATATCGGCGAGATCGGTAGGGTGGTCGAGGAAACCGCGACGGCAGCCGGGTACAAGCCCATACGCAACCTCACCGGCCACGGTCTTGCACGCTGGACCCTGCACGCCGGTCTGACCGTGCCGAACGTGCACGAGGAGACAGGGCAGAAATTAAAAGTTGGGGATGTGGTGGCTCTCGAGCCCTTCATCACCGATGGAGCTGGATTCGTGGAAGATCAACCCCAGGTCTACATATTCAGGTATCTGAGCGATCGTCCAGTCCGGATGCGCATGGCCC
Source organism: Hadarchaeota archaeon (SeqCode) (assembly GCA_964501125.1). Classification (GTDB taxonomy): domain Archaea; phylum Hadarchaeota; class Hadarchaeia; order Hadarchaeales; family CAZCRN01; genus CAZCRN01. The sequence goes on from CAZCRN010000004.1 coordinate 761, forward strand.
GAAAGCTGCTATACGACATAAAGCGTGCATACCGAACCCTTCCATTCGCCGAGCGGTGGCTTGCAAAGGAGATGTCCAAGGTGAGGCTGGAGCTCACCATGCGGGAGCTCATCGGGGCTGGAGCAGTTCATCCTTATCACGTGCTGAAGGAGCGCGCGAATGGTGTGGTAGCACAGGCGGAACATACAGTTATTGTAACTGAGGAAGGGTGTGAGGTGATTACCCGCTAAGCTTATTTACGCAGCACGAGCATCGCATGGTCCTTTTCATAGGGGTCTAGGAGCTTCGCGTCAATTATCTCAAGTTCCTTTTCGAGTTTCTCCGTCTCTTCCCTGAAGATCTCGCGTGGTTCTTTGGTCACGTCGATGCTTCGTGCCTTAAGCGCAAGCATGGCATGACCATCCTCAGGCAAGAATAACCGAGCATTTGCCAACAGGATCTCGGTTTGTTCGGGCTGCGCGATATCCTGGTAGATCACATCGACTTCTCCGATCAATGGACGATAGCTCTCAGGCTGGGCCGCATCCGCTAAGATAGGGATCACATTTGTCCTGCGGTCACACATGAATAGCAGATCACGCAATGGGCGCGACGAAATTTCAACACAATAGACTACGCCCTTTGGTCCGACCAAATCCGAAACATGACTCGCGGTCGTGCCACTCGCGGCGCCCAAGTATAACACCCGCGTGCCGGCGCTGATCGGTACCTCTTTGATCCCTCTCAGAATGACCGCTGCAAGCTTGCTCCGGTATGGATCCCATATGCGATACTCGACGCCTTCGAGCTCGATCAGCCGCTCGCCGTAAACCTGCACGCCAGGCACTTGGTTAACGGTAGCGAGCTTGCGAGTTTTGTCCTCGAGCTCCACCCAATAAACTCCCGGAAATCGCTCGTGTTCGGTAGCCTTCATCATTTCCTCCCTCTCGGCTTTCGATATCTCAACTTGATATCTGCCATTCGAACTTTTAGATCAGCCGCCAGCTTATCGCCGACGAATTCTCCCGATAAGGCATCGACGCGCGCGGCTATGGTGAGCTTCCCAGCCAGTGCCCGGGCCATTTTCCCACGTTGCCACCTCGGTGCCCCGCGGATGTCCGGATACTGGTAGATGACTCCGTGCTTGGGCGGCCTCCGGTGGGTGCGGAGAGCCCTGAACAGTGCCTTCTCTGCCCCCAGAACTTGTAGGGTACTCGCGGGCTTTCGTGCGAGCTCCTCGATGCCACCCGCTAGCGAAATGAGACGCGCACCTATCCCTCCACCCACAACCGCATGTATGTTAGGTGCGACTTGTGCCATTAGTCCATCCACATACTGGGCCACGCGCTCACGGACCTCGCCCATCGCCAAAACCTCTTTAGCGCAATTGTGCATGGCTTGCACATCCATGGAGTCAAATGCACTGCCTAGTGAGGTTTCCGCGGCTTTCAAGATCTTTTTTATCCGTTTTTCTGGGAATCCAACAGCCGCCTGGATGGCCTGCGCTGTAAACTTCTCACGCGGGCCGATCTCTAAAATCAGCTTTAGGTATTCCTGATGCTCCGGCACGAGCCGATCGAGCTCGGGGAAATGAATCGAATACCACTCGCGGATCCGCCCGACCATAATGTTTATCGTCTTATCGAGTTCATCGAGCATGTCGATGGCTTGAATAATCAGCTTGTCGCGCTCGGCCGCCTCCTTGCGCAGCTGTTCACGTGTGAGCAACAGATTGACTTCACGTACCAGTTCGCTAACCTGCTCAACATCAGCACTTTTTGCCACCTCGTGCAGCGAGCCCCGAAGGATTTCACCCGCTTTATTTGGCACGGACACTTCAAAACTCACATCTTTGAATTCCGCTCGCAGTTGCAAGGCCAGCTCCTTCGACTCCAAGTAGAACTGCTTGTACCCTCCATCGATTAGCTTCTTGATTAGCTCGCGGTGCTCATCCGTTGGCGTGCCGCTGCGAACGAGGCCCAGCCGACTGGCGACCTCCCTAGCTTCTCGAGGAAATTGAACCGAACCTATCATCCGTCCATTTTCATCAAACGCAAAAACTCCTAATACACACTCACTGATGTCGACAACCATCGGAGGACCAAGTTAAAATCGGTCAAACCCATATAAGAACTAACAGACTAACCACGGATTTCCCAATCTTACCTTTTGAAGACCTTCCTCGGCACAAATTTTCAAGAATCGGTCGACGTCCGCCCGTTTGACATAGGGCATGTCATCCATGTAGTATAGCGGATGAAACGCCAGCAACGAGTAAGGGATCGACGGGTCGATATCGGCGATGAATGATGCGATTCCTCTTATCTCTTCGTCGTCAACGTATCCCGGCACCAACAGCGTGCTAGCCCTAGCGAATGGCACCTCAGGCCTCTCCTGCTGACGCTTCCCTATCCGCTTGAAGTTCTCATACGCAGCGCGGTGCTCGACGCCCGATAACGCGTATAAAATCTCAGAGGACCAGCACTTGAGATCCGCTTTGATGCCGCCGCCGCTCTCCATCGATAGCTCCCCAAATCGCTCGAGGTCTTTTGGATTCATGCTGAGGTTCGTTTCTAAGCAGACCCTCAGTAACCGGTTCTCTCCGGCAGCCTCAGCCCTAGCGAGTTCCGCGGATTTGACCACAAAGGGCATCTGACTCGCTGGATCGCCACCGAAGTAGCACACACATCCGACGTCCTCAGTCGCTTCTCGTGCTAGCTGCGCTGCGCTCGCCGTTGGGGCGCCACAAACGGTCATGTCACGGAAACTGTAGTTTTGACAGAAAAGGCAGCTGTATGTACAACTGCCAAGAAATACTGCCAAACTAGTGTAGCCGATGTCCCCTCGGGGGGTTCGGCACCATTTTGGGTAGCCTGCCCCAGCTGAACCAGCGCAGAATGGGGCCGCCACGCAATTGGTCGGTATCGCATCGTGGTACCATGAAACGAGACCACGATCGGGGGTCCCGAATTTGCGCACGAGTTTACCATCAACGTTCTCGACCACACCACAGAAGCCCTTCCCACCTTCAGGTATCCTACAATCGTTCCCGCACATCCCACATCGCACGCCTTTGGGATCTTTTGGAGCCCTCGGCGGCAGACCATAGCGCTTTCGCACTTGGGCGTGGGCAGCTTCGATGTAAGGCCGCGCGTCCTCGAATCTCTCGCGCACGCATGCGGCGCACACCCTTAGTACGGCAGAGATATCAGCAGACTCTCGCTCGCAGATCTCACACTTGGACTTGCTACCAGCCCTCAACCGAAGAAACCGCACTTAATCACTCTATTTTAAGTAGAATCGCAACAGTTATTGAAGTTAAGTCTGGAGGCGCGCAAATGCATGCGAGAACAGAGGAAATTGTGGTTCGGCTGGGGACCGAGCGTCTGAAGCGCGGGTTCGCCAAGATGCAAAAAGGCGGCGTGATTATGGACGTCACCGACGCGGAACAGGCCCTCATAGCCGAGGAAGCTGGGGCAGTTGCGGTAATGGCCCTCCAAGCCGTTCCAGCAGACATCCGTGCGGCTGGCGGTGTTGCGCGTATGGCAGACCCCACGATCGTTCAAGAGATAATGGACGCGATTACCATTCCAGTCATGGCGAAGTGTCGCATCGGGCACTTTGTGGAGGCTCAGATTTTAGAGGAGCTCGGAGTCGATATGATAGACGAGTCTGAAGTTCTAACGCCAGCAGATTCCGAGTTTCATGTGGATAAGCGCAGGTTCAAGGTGCCATTCGTTTGCGGATCGCGCGACCTAGGCGAGGCGCTGCGACGCATCAATGAAGGCGCCGCCATGATCCGAACCAAAGGTGAAGCTGGTACTGGAAACATCGTTGAGGCGGTTCGGCACATTCGGCTCACTTTCAGGCAGATAGCTGAGCTTTCAGGAGACTCAAAGGATACGCTCGAAGCAAAAGCCCGAGAATACAGGGTCCCGCTTGAATTAGTTGAAGAAACCGCGAAACTCGGCAGGCTACCAGTTGTAACATTCGCTGCTGGAGGGATCGCAACCCCTGCAGACTCTGCGCTCGTGATGCAACTAGGCGTCGACGGAGTCTTCGTTGGCTCTGGAATATTCAAATCAGAGGATCCGCCTCGCATGGCCAGAGCGATCGTTGAAGCAACGAGATACTACGATGATCCTCGGGTACTGCTCGAGGCTAGCAAGAGTCTGCCAAAGCCTATGCGTGGCCTTGATATTGCAACGCTCAAAGAAGCCGAAAAATTACAAATCAGAGGGGTCTAACCCCGCCGTAACTAACATGTTAATTTCGGAGTGACGTTCATGCGGATCGGCATCATCGGGCTTCAAGGCGCTGTTTCTGAGCACATAGAGGCTTTCAAGCGAGCCATGCAGAAACTCGGCATTTCGGGTGAAGCCATCTGGGTAAGCAGGCCGGAACAAATCGATGGTCTTAACGGCATCGTCATCCCGGGCGGCGAAAGTACGACTATCGGCAAGCTCATGGTCAGGACGGGGATATTTGACAAGATCAAACAAAAAGCAGCGAGTGCTACACCAATCTTGGGAACTTGTGCAGGACTCATAATTCTGGCCAAGGAGGGCGATGAACAGACGATGAAGGCCGGACAACCGCTGCTGGGTTTGATGGACACACGAGTCATCCGGAACGCGTTTGGTCGTCAGCGCGAATCGTTCGAAACCGACCTAAAGATCCCAATCCTCGGGGAAACCCCATTCTTGGGCGTATTCATTCGGGCACCTGTGATCGAGAGGGCTTGGAATGATGTGGAGGTCCTAGCCAAGTATCAAGGAAGAATTGTGGCAGCTCGACAACGCAACCTCTTAGCTGTGGCATTTCATCCGGAGCTAACGTCAGACACACGCTTGCACGAGTATTTCTTGCGAATGTGCCAGGGCTCCAAACCTCACAGAAGCTTTTAAGAACGAGTATCAAGTCAGGTAAGAGACCATGTGCGGAATCGTTGGCGTCATGCTCAAAAAACCCGGCGATGTCGGCGAACGCCTCCGCAGGATGATGCTCAGCCTGCAGCACCGCGGCATGGATTCGGCAGGTGTCGCCATCTATACCGATGAAATCCCGGGCAAGAACGAGTACATCCTGATGGTGCAGGTAGCTGATGTCCCTGGCGCAATCGGTGAAGTCGGGAACGCGATCGGGAGTGCTGGCGGTGACATCCGCAACATCGAGTTCAGAGCATCCCCGAGCGGTGAAGTTGGCCTCAATAGGTACGTTGTACGCGTACCAAACAAACCAACTTTGGAGAGAGTTATAGGAAACATCAACGCCACCACGGTTGGCGAGGTATTCAGCTATGGGCGCTCGATTCAAGTGATTAAGGATGTGGGAGTCGTCGGTAATCTCGAAGTCGGCTATGATATCTCGAAGATGGTTGGTACACACGGTATCGGACATGTGCGCTTTTCAACCGAGTCCCGTGTCGATCGCCGCCATGCTCACCCGTTCCACACTGACGTATACCCAGATATCGCCGTCGTTCACAATGGACAAATCACGAACTACTACAAAATTAGACGTATTCTGGAACGGAAGAAGCACACTTTCATAAGCGAAAACGACACCGAGTGCATAGTTCACTTCGTCGTAGATCGGCTCCATCGAGGCTACACGTTAAAAGGAGCGCTCAAGGCATCGGTCAACGAGCTCGACGGGCCTTTTTCATACATAATTTCCACACCAACTGCTATTGGCGTTGCGCGCGATAAACTAGGGCTCCGTCCGGTTATGCTCGCGCAGGATAGGTCAGGCTACTACATCGCTTCTGAGGAATGTGCATTGGTGGGCATGTGCAAAGACTCAAAGCCTGAATACCTTGAGCCGGGGGAGGTGTGCGTGTTTGAGCGTGAAGGTCGTTGATGCGGCACACATGGAAACCAAGGAGATCAACCGATTGCTGAGGAGATGTAGGGGAAAAGTTAAGCTACTCAATCCAAACTCCGCACATTTCTTGGTTGCTGGTTTGTGCAAAAATTTGACCATAGAAATAGATGGCTCAGCAGGATATTATCTAGGTACGTGCATGCACGGCCCCAGCATCCATGTGCGCGGAAACGCTGGTTGGTACGCTGGCGATAACATGACTCAGGGCAGCATCACGATCGATGGGGGTAGTGGGGACGGTGTTGGGCAAGGAATTTACGGGGGCACGATAGTTGTGAAAGGCGATTGTGGCAGCCGAACTGGGCAACTAATGAAAAACGGAACAATAATCATTGGCGGGGACTCTGGGTACATGACTGGCCTCTATGCATTTGGCGGTAAAATTGTAGTTTGCGGCAATGTTGGACATAGTGCTGGTGAGTCAATCATTGGTGGTGTAATTTACATTGAAGGCAAAATCGCATCACTTGGAAAAAACGCTAAGAAACAAAAAGTGACTGAAAGGGAGTGCCGGGGCCTAAAAAGGCTGTTGGCCAGATTTGGTCTAAAAACCCCTAGAAAGTTCGTCAAAATTGTGCCGCGTCAAAAGCGATTTTATCGCTTGGATATTGGGTGGTAAAGTGTATCAAGTTGGATCTGAATGCACGGGCTGCGGAACATGTGCTAACGTGTGTCCAATCGGCGCAATAGAAATGGTCAAATTGGAAAAAAGACTGGTACCACGTGTCGATTCTAAACTGTGCGTGAGTTGTGAGGCATGTGTGGTCTTTTGTCCAACCAACGCGATGGACATCAGAAAACCCAAGCCATCGAGCACGTGGACAGCCGAAAAGCTCGCATCCCTTCAGCGCAAAGCATCGACGGGAGAAGTGCCAGTTCGTGGGACTAGTGCCCGGCGTCTTTTACCGTCCTTCGACGATCTCGTGATCATATGTGCTCAGGTCTCTAGACCTCCGATCGATCACTATCGCGAACCATGTGAAACACACGTGACCCTCGGTGCACGGTATGCCGAACGTCCACTGAAGCTAGACATTCCCATTTATATTGGCGCCATGTCATTTGGTGCGATCTCTAAAGAAGCCAAAATGGCGCTGGCGAAGGGTGCCTCGATTGCAGGGACCGCGGTAAATACGGGCGAAGGGGGCCTGTTGCCTGAAGAGCGCAAGCTCACCAAAAAACTCATCGTGCAATACGCATCCGGCCGGTTTGGGGTTTCTGCCAAATATTTGCAATCTGCAGATGCGATCGAGCTCAAGATAGGTCAAGGAGCGAAAGCTGGACAAGGGGGATTATTGATGGCTGAAAAGGTTACGACTGACATCGCCAAGGTGCGTGGCATACCCGAGGGCACTGACCTCATCTCACCGGCCCGCCACATGGATATCGTTGGGCCCGAAGATCTCAAGATGAAGATCCGTCAACTTCGCGAGATCTCCGATTGGAAGGTCCCAATTATAGTGAAGTATGCGCCCGGCCGAATTCGTGAAGATGTCAAAATAGCCGCAAAAGCGGGTGCTGACATAATCGTGGTCGATGGGATGCAGGCTGGAACGGGCGCTTCTCCAGAGGTCGTCCTTGAACATGCGGGGCTGCCGACCCTAGCCGCAGTAGTGGTGGCGAATGGGGCGCTTGAGGAAATAGGCCTTCGTGATGAGGTCGATCTTGTGGTCTCAGGAGGGATAACCAGCGGCGCGGATGTTGCAAAAGCATTAGCCTTGGGCGCGGATGCCGTTTCGATATCCACTGCTGCACTCGTCGCGCTCGGTTGCCGGGTGTGCGGCTTATGCAACACCGGAAAATGTCCATATGGAATAGCGACTCAGGATCCCAAGCTTCGAAAAAGGCTAAAGGTCGATGGTGGCGCGCGGGAAGTTGCAAATCTCCTTCGCGCTCTCACGGATGAAGCATCGATGCTTGCGATGTTGGCTGGAAAGACCTCTCCGTCAAATCTCGAGAGGGAAGACCTTAGGGTGCTGACGCTCGATGCAAGCAAAATTGCTGGCGTTAGACTTGTAGGTGTTGAAGACTTAGAGGCGTGACCATGGCCGAGGAAAAGCTAAATCCGTTCGAGGTCGTGAAGAGGCAGCTAGATGGGGTGACGAAAAAACTGAACTTGGAGCCATGGCTTTTGGAACGGCTCAAAAACCCCAGACGAACGATTATCGTGTCCGTTCCCGTAAAGATGGACGATGGAACTATCAAGACCTTCACTGGGTATAGGGTGCAGTACGATATGGTTAGGGGCCCGTACAAAGGCGGAATTAGATACCATCCAGATGTCACCCTCGATGAGGTCAAGGCGCTAGCAGCGTGGATGACGTTGAAGTGCGCTGTGGTGGATATCCCATACGGAGGTTCCAAAGGTGGAGTGACGTGTAACCCAAAGGAGATGTCAAAAGGTGAACTAGAGCGTTTGACAAGACGATACACTTCGATGATCCTCGATGACATCGGCCCCTACAAGGATGTCCCAGCTCCTGATGTTTACACGGATGCGCAGACGATGGCATGGATCATGGACACATATAGTCAATTCAAGGGGTATCTTGTGCCGGAAGTTGTCACTGGAAAACCCTTGCACCTCGGTGGCTCTGAAGGAAGGGAAGGGGCCACGGGTAGGGGGGTCTCAATATGTGCAAGGGAAGCAGCAAAGCACTTGGGTATGGATCTCAAGGGCATGAGCGTAGCTATCCAGGGATTTGGAAAAGTGGGCAAGAGCGCGGCCAAAAACCTGCATCAAATGGGTTGTAAAATTATCGCGGTGAGCGACTCGAAGGGTGGAATATTCAATCCCGGGGGCCTAAACCCAGCCGAAGTGATTGAACATAAGAGGAAAACGGGGCGCGTGACAGGTTTTAAAGATTCTAAGGAAATCACAAACGAGGAGCTACTCGAGCTCGAGTGCGACATTCTGATACCGGCAGCGCTTGAGAATCAGATAACCGAAGCAAACGCTGCAAACATAAAAGCTAAAATAATCGTGGAAGGGGCCAATGGGCCAAGTACTCCCGAAGCTCAGAAAATACTTCACAGTAAAGGAATTTTCGTTGTTCCAGATATTTTAGCAAATGCCGGCGGGGTGACCGTGAGCTATTTTGAGTGGGTACAGAATCTACATCGGGAGCACTGGAGCGAAGACGAAGTCAATGAGAAGCTCGAACGAATAATGGTGAAGGCTTTCAACGATGTGCTCAAGGTTTCGAAAGAACATGGGGTTGACATGGCGACTGCTGCTTACATGCTCGGGGTCAGCAGGGTTGCAGAGGCAACTAAAACTTTAGGTCTGTTTCCTTAATCACGAGGTAGCTTCTTTAGTTTGGCCAGCTGTTTTGCAACATCCCCTAGGCCAAGTTTGATTAAGCGCTTTCGGGGCACCCAACCGGTTTTGGGATCCCAACCACGCAGCTTGTAGTATTGGCGCAACATGTAGCCGAGCTCGACCACGTGGCCCTTACAAGGCCCAGCCGGAGCTGGTTCCGTGGTGAATCGTTCGGGTAGCTTATCGTCTTTTGCCGTGATGCCTTCACGGATGTCAAACGCTCGTTCGAGTGTGAAGATGCGCTCACCTATCAGCCGCAGCTCTCGCTCAGTATATTCAATGCCGGTCACGGCGGTTAATGCGGCTGCGAATTCCGTGAAGTACAGGGATGGTGGCCAGACTGCACCGAACTTGCATGTCACCAGTGAGTCAACTATCGCGCAGAAATTCTCACCATCGCGAACCATTAGCGCCTTGTACTTTGGATCTAGTCTGTCAGCAGCCTCAGGCATGACGGATTTTCCAAATCGCTCCTCGATAGCCTCGGAGAATCCGACCTCACTCAAGACTTCGAACGATGATAAGTGATCAGCGCCACGATTTGCTGTAGCATGCGATAGACCCATCGACTTCTGGGCACGGCCGTCCTGGGCTGAGATATCGAGCCCCTTGACATGCATCGCGTACCTCATCGCTGCTGGCCCGAGTGCTTCTGCGAACCTGAGTGTTCCTTCAGCGAGCTTATCGCCAAAGCCCTCGCGTTTACTTATTTTCTCTATACACGCAACGATGACTTCCGGATCGCCCCACCGCAGTTCTAAACCATCGGTTTTCGCTGGCGTCAACAACCCACGCTCGAAGCACTCCATCGCGAATCCGATGACTCCACCGCAGCTGATCGTATCGAGCCCGTAGAGGTTGCAGAGCTTGTTCACATAGATGATCGACTCGAGGTCGGAATTCCCACAGCGCCCTCCCAAGCTCGAAAGCGTTTCATATTCTGGACCTTCGCCAGCCGCTTCGAACTTACCAACCGCGACTTGATTGTAGTTCTTACATCGATAGGGGCAGCCGAAGCACACGCGATCCTTGAGTTTGTAGCGCTTGACGATCCGTTCTCCACCTATCTCAGCCGCTCGCTCGAAGACTCCAGTTTGGAAATTTCTGGTTGGGAACCGTCCGATCTCACTCATTACCTCGACCAAGAGAGTAGTGCCATACCGGGTCGTGGATTGTGCAAAAGGGTGTGAGAGCAACCTCTCGTAAGCGGCTTCTGCCAATTTTGTAAACCGGTCCAGGTTGGCGACTGGAGTGTCCAAACTTCCGCGAACCGCTATCGCCTTTAGACGCTTTGAGCCCATCACCGCTCCCAGTCCCGTTCGTGCGGCTGCTCGGTAGAGGTCCGTCATTATACAGGCGAACCGCACCAAGTTCTCACCCGCTGGCCCAATGTACACCGCTTGCGTATCCTGGCCGTGCGCACCCTTCAGCATCGCGTCGGTGTCGGGGGTGGTACGGCCCCAAAGGCGCTTGGCATCTTTGATTTCAATGCGACGATCCTCGATGTAAACGTAAACTGGCCGCCTAGCCCTCCCACGGATGATCAAAGCATCAAAACCAGCGTGCTTGAGCTCGGCTCCCCAGTGTCCACCAGAGTTGGCCTCCCCATAGATACCCGTTAGTGGCGATTTTGCAGCAGCCTCATACTTACCTGTCTGGGGCCAAAGTGTGCCCGTGAGTGGGCCGACTGCAAAAACCAAAACGTTAGCCGGGCCGAGCGGGTTTGTTCCCGGTTTGATCAAATCGAACAGTAGCCTAGCACAAAAGCCATTACCACCTATGTAGTCCCTCGCTAGTACCTTATCCAGCTTAGTCACGGTGACCTTTCCGCGGGTGAGGTCGATTGTCGCAACGTTGCCTGCATAACCGCCATACTGATGCATCATCTTGACCTCCGATGGAAACTGCGATCCCTATACATCTCTCTTCGATATAAGGGGGGACTTATAATTCTCTATGTTAACTGGGGAGTTAACAAAAGAACCTTAAATCTAAAAACGCGTAAATGTCAGCCGTGATCGGATGTTGGGCGAGATACTCTTAGTGCTCGTGATTTTGGCGTTGCTCGCATGGGTTCTTTTCTCGGGTGGTGGAACTTTCAGGACTCGGAGACTTTCAGCCGAAATAGGTCGTTTGCACAAGGAGATCGAGCTATTGCGAGGTGTTAACGAGGCCCTTAGGGGAGGTCTCGGATCGGCGCAAGCCGAGAGGGCCCGTCTTTCTGCAGATATCTGTAGCATTGTGCGGGACTTGGAACTCGCCAAAGCGGCAATAGCTGGTTCGCGGGTTTGTCGTGAAACGCTAATTGGCAAGTACGGTCTTGAACCTGGACCGGAGCTTGTGGACCGTATTCTTGCCAGCAGTCCGCGTGTAGATCGAGCTACCAGGCAAAGACTGGCTAACGAGGTGCTAGTCGGAGAGGTCGGCGGAATTGTGTTGAAAGGTCTGGCGGCCGGAGCGAAAATCGAACGGATCGCGGCCGATGCCGAAGTTCCGATAACCGTGGCCCGGAGCCAAATCAAAAGACTGCAAGTCTTAGGCTACGTTGACGAGAGACTCAAGCTCACGGATCGGGGGCGTGTGGTCCTAACCTAAAAGTTTTGAAGCAACCTTCTTAACGCGTGCGACATGTTTGTCGGTCGTCACGACCCGCAGGAAATAGCGCGGCACTTGACGTTTCTTTAACGCAGCGGCGATTGGTGAAAGTTTTAAAAGTCGAACGAGCTTCTTTCCTACCAAAACAGAAACTTCGACTTTTTCTAGCCTGGGCTCGGAGATTATGATGTCAACAATTGGAACGTCTAAAATCACATAACCACGTGGTACACCAGCTTCGTCGGCAATCGCATTCTGCAAGTCGCGAACATGGTGCCACTCCCCGTACTTTTGAACAAGGCGCTTTTTCTCAGCGGATGTAAGCTCGCGACGCCCTTCAACGTAAGCGGTTTTAAACAGCTTCCTATAACGCAACATCGTAATGATGTCGCGCGGATAGCCAGACATCGAGTATAAACCTTCAACGAGCTCCGAGTCTGTTATACGGTAAAAGTTAGTTTGGTTGATGGTCCCTCCGCGCTCGATGGCAAACTCCACAGCGTTTGCTAGCATCATCTCAGCTATTCTGACAGCGTGGTGGAAATAAACTGAAGTATACATCAGTGCCCGCGCGGTGAGTAACCCCTCAACAGCTTCGATGCCCTTATCAGTAATCGCCAAGCGGTTTTTGTGGACGATCAATGTGCGCATCAGCCGGTCGATGTCAATCATTCCATGCGCGACACCGGTGTAGTGGGCGTCGCGGATGAGATAGTCCATCTGATCGACATCAATGTTTCCGTGGATGATCTGACCGAGCAGCGGCTTGCGGTGTTTGCCTGGCAGCAGGCGCGCGAGCTCGTTCGGGTCGACTTCATGATCGGCCAACACATCCATTGCAGTCGGCACGCCTAGCTTTTGGAGCTTGGTCAACTCATCAGGGTCACAGATGCTACTCTTGCCTCGGAGGATTTTACCTGCCAGGGTCATGTGATCCTCGCCCAAGTAATCTTTCATCAGGTACTCGAGCGTGTGAGAGTAGGGCGGGTGTCC
>CAZCRN010000005.1:0-13446 GCA_964501125.1 Hadarchaeota archaeon (SeqCode)
TGAACGCTAGGTCCTCATGGTAACTAAAATTGGGGAGAGATAGGGTTTTAAAACGAGACATGGACAACCAAGAAATTGCTCATATTGAAAATATGCTCACTGCGCAGTTGGGCCTCGCCGGCATCTATGAAAATCTACCACTCTACGAGGAATTGACCCACATTCACTTAGCTCAAGCTAGGTCAGGTACTATTTATGCCATCATCGCAATGGCGATCATCATTTTCATCGTGTTCAGACGCAGCGTGGTGGTCGGCACAATTCTGCTCTGTATTGGGCTTAACATGTTAGGTATAGTTGGCGGCATGGCACTATTCCAAATACCTTTGGGCTGGGCGACGCTTGCGGCCATCCTCATGCTTTTGGGTTACTCCATCGACACGAATATCCTGCTTGTCACCCGTGTGCTGAAGCGCTTGGGTGGTGAGGTGCGCGAACGTATCACCGATGCCATGAGAACAGGCCTGATGATGATCCTTACGACGCTCGCGGCATTATTTGCTCTTAATGTATTTACGACGCACCCTACTTTGGATTATTTGTCCGCCGCGTTGATTCTAGGCCTCATCGCGGACTTGTTCAATACATGGTTCTTGAACGCCGGCGTACTGATCTGGCATACAAAACGCCGGGAAAGGAGAGAGTTCTATGTCGCTACTTAAAGAGCGGCGGGTGCTGTTACTCATCCTCTTGGTTGTACTATCGGTCGCGGCAGTATGGCGGCCATGGTCAGAAATCGATCCGAGGGTTGTGCACGGGCTACAATTTAGCATGGACATCATCGGCGGTGCTAGTGTAACTTTAAGACTTGAAGCATCCCACGTTACCATCAGGTCAAATGAACCCCTCGAGGCTGCTGAACAGTACAATCTCATTAGCAAGCTGAGAGATGAGCTGCTCGCGGATGTTTGGGAAATCGAAGGTTACAACGCTGCCACTAGGGAAGTGACGTACGAAATAGGGCGGATTGTCACGGAGGATCAGATCAACGCCATTATCGACAACGTGGGCAAGGTCGTCAAGCTAGAGATGGGAATTGAAGAAAAAACGCGCGAAGAGGTCATGCACCTGCTCCAAACTCGTACCGATCCATATGGGCTGCTGGGCGTTCGCTTTAGAGCGCTCGGCAAGCAATTCGTCCTTTTTGAAGTTCCAGGGCTCGAGTTAGAGGAGGCCATAGAGCTACTCGGGCGGCAGGGCCAACTCGAGACGTTTATTGAAAATACTTGGGTTTTCCGCAGTGGAGATATCGTGCACGTTGGCACTGTTGCATTCAGGGAGGGTGTCTACGAAATACCGCTGAGGATATCCGAGGAGGGGGCAAAACGATTTGAAAGTGTTTCTATCAACAAAGGAGGCTACCCATTTGTTATTTATCTCGATCGCCCGGATGACGCGATCTTGCTCTTCGATGACCAGCTCTTAGCGGAGTTCCCAGTTGAGTCTGGAGTACCACCGACGGAAATGACCTATGATAATGCCGCACAAACATTTCGCATTACACCGCCAGAGGCGCCCGAGTACTATTTGCAGGTCACGGCTATTCCCATACCTCGAGATTATTTACCAGACAATATAGTCGAGACCTTGCAAAAAGAGCAATCTGAGAAACCCCGCGTGATTTTACTCAGAGATGCCGCTGACTTTTCCGAGAATGTCGTTAATAATCTCCTTGCACTCGATTTTGATGTTGAGAATCTGCCGAGAATGGGCGAGGAGAGAACGTTTGATTGGATCATGCGTGCGTGTGGATGGAAATCAGATCCGATAATTGCTGAGGATCTCGCTGGCACGGCTGCAAGGGACGTGAGAATCACCATGGGGGATCTGTCCGCCGCAGAAGCTTTGAGAACGGTATTAGTGCAGCGACTGCCGGTTGGGATTTCATTTGAAAGCATGATGGAGGTAGAGGAACGAGAAGGTAGAGGGTTCCTACGTGAAGTCATAATGGCGGGGCTTGTCGCATTCATGGCGGTTGGAATATTGATCTACCTGCGTTACAGACGTTTGAAAATAGCGCTCCCACTCATGATGACGATGACCTGTGAAGTCATCATCATCCTCGGGGTTGCATCCATCATCGGCTGGAGCATCGGGTTGCCAGAAATCGGGGGCATCATCGCTGTCGTCGGCACCGGAGCGGATCATCAAATTATTATTACCGATGAGGTGCTCCGGGGAGCTGCCTCCCGCGCGCAGAAAATCGTAAGTCTGAAGAGGCGGGTCGGGCTAGCATTTTCCGTGATATTTGTTGCCGCCGCGACGGCGATCGCGGCAATGGCATCGCTCGCCTACGTTGGCTTTGGCGTCATGCGCGGATTTGCGATAATCACCATCATAGGCGTTCTCGCGAGCGTGCTGGTAACGCGGCCGGTGTATGCCCGCGTAATCAGCACTCTGCTGGCCAGGGAAGCGCCGGCGGGAGAAACTTCGAGCCCGAAATTGCTATAGTCTACCGCCAAGCCATTCCCAAACGAGCAAAATCGCCGATAAAATTGCAAATGTGCTCATGGTTAGAACAAAACTCAAGAGCGGCTTTCGCATTCGTAAATCTTCTATTACTGGCTTGAAGATGAGATAAAGTGGCACCGCGCACAGGGAGTAAAAACCCAACACCGCGGTTGAAACTGCGAGCAGTGGGAGTTTTAACACAAGCATGACGAACCCGATGAATCCTGCGGCGATCATCGCTAGCGTGAACGGATACATGACCGCCATGAAGATCGCCCGCTTGCGCGCTTCCAAACTCATCCCACCATGAAGAAGTACTGAGTCGTGGTCGGAAGCTTGCGCCGTACAGCTGCTATCTCTGGTCGATAGATCAGGAGTTCACCTTCAGCGCATTCCTTTTGTAGAATGTTAGCGACCACCCTCACCTCGGCCTCGCCTACTACTTGGGCCGTTCCTCTTCCGAGTTTTGGGTTGAGCGTGATGAAAATCGGTAGCTGCAATCGATCCCGCTCGACTTCCGGGAGTACCTGCGCCAGAAATTCGAGCTCTTCGCGCTTGAAGACGTGAACGCTCCCATCCTTGGTCACAACTTGGGGATTCTTGAGCGCCAATGCGTCCTTCAGCGAGATTCGCTGCCGCGGCAGATGCACGTTTAGCCGGCTCAACTCGAACCTTATCACACGGTCGATGCTCATGCCCTGGCCTCCAGCATCGCCTTGATCCGCTTTAGACGCGAGAAGTTCTCCCTCTCCATCTCATCGAATCGCATCGCGATGAACTTTACCGTGGCCTCTAGGCGCGGGATTATGATGTACTCCAACGCATTCACTCGTCGCTTTGTCTTTTCGAGTTCCCGAGCGAGCGCGCGGGCCGATTCTTCCAACTCGGCGAGCGCAATCAAAAGCCCAAGCGCTTTTTCGAATTCCTTCGAAGCATCGTCAAGGACGGAAGAGGTTACATGAATGCTGTAGCCTCGTGCCAAAGCATCACTCTCAATTTTTTCGACTTCCATGCTTGGGACGACTATGCCCATGATATAGCGCGTTGCCATCTCAATCTGGAGTTTTCTCCTGACTTCTTTTGACGCTTGGGAAGTTTCAATCGTGCCCATGATCGCGAAACAAATCGAAAGAGAACGATGGGCTGCCGATAACTGCTGTAGCGCATTCTTTCTGGCTTCTCCAATTTTCCTCAGTACCTCGAAAAACTCCATCACCAGAGCATCCATTTTTTCCTTGAGCAAATCGTGCCCCCGTTTGGCCAGTGCAACCCTCTTCCTGAGCTTGAGGAGCTCCATTCGGGTTGGAGTTATAGTCTCTATCCTTTGAGCTGCTGCGACCATCAGCGTCCCTCCGCTTTCACCACGATTTCTGCTCCAACCGTGCGTCTAATCAGCTCATACAACTCATCGACCTTCGGCACGGCGCCAGTTTTATCCGGAATTTTTAGTACGATTGGAAACAATCTTTTCGTTCTCATCCTTTGTTTGAATTCGAACCCAAGCTCATCAACAACTGGGTGGGTAATAATGACAAGGCCCATGCTCTCATCGGCGAAAAACTCATCAAGTTTGGCGAGCGTTTCCTCTTTTTCTACGTGAACGTGGGTGTATGACACACCGGCCAACGCAAATCCAGTCGCAGTTTCGATGTCCCCAATCGCAGCGATTTTAAAGCTCAATTTTAGGCACCCTCACCAGCATCTCCTTTATTTTTTCTGGCTCCACTTTATCCGCTTTGAGCTTGATAATCGCACACAAATTTCTGACCTCGGTCTCCTTCAGGTAGATGTGGGCGAGCACTGGGCCGATACCGAACGGGCGCACGATGGCCACCCTTTTGCAAACCCTAAGGAGCCCCTCGTGCAGCGCTTTTTCAACCGGTAGCAGGGAACCCGTAGCTTCAACTTCTGGGAGGACCTCGTGCAGGACTGGGCCATAAGTGGTGCCCCAGATCACCTCGATGGCCGAAGGGATGTCATCAGCTATTATCATCGATCTTATCATTTCCTCGGTCAGTTGGTAAGAGGGCAGAATAACGTATTTTGTTATTTCATCAGGCGTCGCTCTCTCCCGTTTGAGCCGCAAGATTAGTTTGAGGTTAACTACATCCAGCTCGCATCCCACAACTGCCTTCAAAATTTGTTTCTGGGTTTTCTTGCTTAACACATCCCTCCACAAACTGGTGTAGTAATGTTTGTCTAGGGCTGAAAGCAAGGCCACAAGGCCCCGCTTCTCGTAGTCCTCAAGGGCCGTCGAAAGCACATCGAAGTACTCCGTCTCCCTGAGGTATTCGAGCACCTCCTTGAAATTTTCAGCGGAGGCTAAAAGCTTGAGTCTTTCTGGTGGGAAAGTTGGCGATGGAAGCATTTCCTCTACCCGCTTTTCTTTTGGTATCTTGTTGTGAATCGCGGTGAGCAGGGTCTTGAGATTCCAGAGGTCGATCCTTTGGACGAGTTTTTCAACAGTTGCCCTCCGCTCCTCTGGCACGATCTTTAGAAGCTCTTGATAACGCTCGACCAAATTCTTCTTGAGCGCGCGCTCGACCGCCATCATATCGACGTTCTCAACTCTGGGGATATCAGACAGGTATGGTCTATAATCTGTGTCGTCCAGACCCGCCAAAATGTTCACGACCTTCGCTGAATCTGCGAACTCACGCAGTCGCGGTTCGGGCAGCAGCCTTGCTTCCCAAGCACTGATTTTCGCGCTACAGTAGATGTAAGGCATTATTCGTCTAGCGTGGACGAGTATCAATGCGAAGGGGATGGCTATGATGGCAAAGATGAGAGCAACAAAAACAAGGTCACTCATTTAGACCCTTCGAAGAGGACCCTCGCTACCTTCACACGCAGAGAATCGAACTCCCGCTTTAATTTGCCCTCAAATGTGTCGTCGATTTCGACCTTCCCATCGCGTGTCGAGACCCGAACGCCGCCGATGGTTTGAATCGGGTCACCAAATGAGATCTCCACCATGCCGCCACGCACGGCCGATCGCGCTATATCGTCCTTGAATTTTCGCAGGGTGCCAAGGTCCCTTTTGTTGGCATAAATTACGATGTCCTCGGAGCCGAGCTTTTTGCACGCGGCGATTGTGAGACCAAGTATACTCTCCTTGTATTTTTTTGACGACACGTAAGCACGCAATTTATCCTCGGCTTTTTTAAATACATCATTCAAGAGCTCCTCTCTCTTCTGGAGAGTTTCCCTCTTAGCCTTCATTCGCCCCTCGGCAAGTACTTCATCGTAAATCAGTTTTCCCCGAGCGCGCGCTTCTTTGATCTCTCGGTCCTCTTCTTCCTTTGCCGTGAAGCGGGCGGTATCCAGTAACGTCTTTGCTTCCTTTTTGGCAGCGGTGATAATTTGAGCCGATTTATCGCTCGCTTCTTTCAAGATCTCCTCTACTATCAACTGCGCGCCTCTTTCGGTTGCCAAAATCATCCCCCTAGAGCGCGCCGATGAATGTCAGCATCACAATCGTCGCTAGGAGACCAAGGATGGCGTAGAGCTCCACCATCACCGTATACATCAGACCCGGTGCAAATACTTCCGGCCTCTTGGCAAATGCCATGATGCTTGCCGCGGCGACCTTCCCTTGGGAATACGCCGTGAACCCCTGGAGAATAGCCGGAACTGCTGTTGCCAATACCGCCAAGCCAACTATTCCTGGTGCCACTTGTGCGCCTGCTCCTAGAGCTGCGCCGATTATTATCAAAAAGCCAGCGACAAAGCCGTAGATCCCTTGTGTGCCAGGTAGTACCTCAAATACGAATACTTTGTAGGCTTTCTTCGGATCCTCGCTCGCCACTCCAGCGGCCGCAACACCTGCTATCCCAACCCCCATCCCAGACATTATTCCTGGGATCGCTATTGCGAGGCCGGCCGCCAGCGCTACCCAGACTCCCTCGGCTACCAAGCCATTCACCTCCTTCCTATTTTGGTGAAAGTCCTTTTAGCTTTAAAGGGAACGAACTTCTCTCCCCCACCTTCGTAAAACTTCCCGAAAAATTCAACGTAGTGCAAACGCAAGGTATGGACAAATGCCCCAAGGGTCTGAATGAAAATATTAAAGCAGTGGGCTAGGAAAAGAACTGCCCCTAGTGGGATCGCGGCGAGTACAACGAGCGCTGGAGAGATCGGAGAAAGCACGTTCTCTGCGCCACCGTAAAGGAACCCGACGATGAAGTTTATCGCGAATGCTATGATGCCCGTGGCTATACCCAAAGCCATCAGCCTGCTGTAGGAAGCCGCATCCGCAACCAACCCAGTTATACCATACACAACGTTAATCAAGCCGCTAAGCTTTTCAAGTGCGCCTTGACCCATTAGCACTGCGCCAGCCATGCCGATACCCAATCCAGCGTAGAATAAAACCCTAAAGGTCACGACGAGGGCGGTAGCTGGTGCAATCGGATTAAAAGCCTCAAAAAGATCCATTTTCGGAAACGTGAAATCTATTCCAAATTCGTGCAAACCGATGCCTAAAGCACAAAAGCTCAGCCCAAAAAATCCGATCACGATTAAGACTCGTGGGATGTGATCGAGTGCTAAGTTCCTCCAATCCCTTCTAAACGCATCCTTCAGTGCTGCAACGACCCCGAAAGCCAGAAGGATGTGAAGGATCCCAATGAAAACCGCGAGTTTCAGGATAGGTATTGGATTTTCGAGGGGGTTAACCCATAGCTTCGGCCCAGCTCCAAACCATCCCCCCATTAAAGCACCGATCAGCACGGTGAGCGCTGCGCCTATCACCATCATTATTCTAAACTTTCGTGGGAATGCTTTCGCGAACCACACGCCGGAGGCCATGAATGCCCCCAGCAAGAGCCCATAACCAGCATCTGATACACAAATCGCGAAAAATAGCGGAAAGGTGAAAGCTATGAGAGGTGTCGGGTCGACTTCATCATACCTGGGCATGCCGTACATCTCGGTGACATACTCGAAGTTCCGAACGGATCGGGGGTTTTCGAATTCGATTGGAACAGCCTCGATCTCGGGGGGCTGGGGCTCATATGTACGAAAGATGCACTGCTGGCGCGTGGTCTTGTTCAGTAACCTATCGAGTTTTCGTACCTGCTTGGCAGGGACCCAACCTTCAATAAGGGTGGTTGTATCGGTGTAACCAAACGCTGCACTGCCCCTGAGCCTTTCCCTTTGAATCTCTAGAAGCTCGACCGAACAAGCAACCTCATGACTCCTCCGTTTCGCTAGTTTCCGAACCTTTCGCCGGAAGCGAGCTTCCTGCTTTTCCACTTCAGCCAATTTTTTCCTCAGCACTCTCAACGCTCGCTCTGGTGTTCCAACTATTGGTGGAAGTTCGAGGGGTTCCATTTCATACCTGTACAGCACTGGGAGGAGCTTCGGCTGGTCTCTGACCCTGCAGACCACGATCACGATTCGCTTCTTACCCTTTCCCAACACCGTCGTAAACACTTTTTGCGATAGGGAATTCCTAGCCGATTCGATGAAACCCCCAACCTTCTCCTCAGCGATCCGCCCCGTGGTGACATGGATTTCCTTGGTGGGTCTGATGTACTTCAACGGGAACTTTATTTCCTCGAGCTCCTGCAGAACCTCCGCCTGCGCGAGCAACGCTTGCTTACCCTCGCCTAATGCCTTGCCCTCGGCTTTGAGCATGCTTACCTTTGGCTCGAGCTTTTCTAAAAGCGATCTAGCCGACTTTAGAGTCTCTTGGTAGGTGAGTTCCCTGATCCTTTTGGGACGAACCCTCGGCGGCGGTCCCAAGAATTCTTGGATATCCCTGAGTTTCCCCAATAAAGACGAAACCTCGTAGAGCTCATCACTTAGTGCCTTTCGTGTGAGCTCGAGCTCTGAGATTTCCTTTAGCTGAACAACACCCGCTTCGTGCAGCCCAGCTAGGACTTGGTCGTGCGTGCGCTGAAGGACGAGCGCGCGGAACTTGCGCATTCTAGCAGTTTTTAACATTAGCTCACCGCGTGATTGTATCAAAAATGAGCTTGATCGCGTCCCCATACTTGGCGGTTGCTTTTTTCTGCAACTTTTTTATATCCTTGCGATTTTTCTTCAACAATTCTTCAACATCTGTCTCGGCTTTTGACCTAGAATCTTCAATTACCTTTTCCACCTTCATTTTCGTCCTCTTTTGAGCCTCTTCCCTTAATTTTGCTGCTTCTTTGCGGGCGGACTCTAAGATTTCGGCCGCTTTTTTTTGTGCAGCCTCGACCTTTCCCCTCGCCTTTTCCTCAGCTTCGAAAATCGCTCGAAGGCTCTCCTCGACCACTAAGCCACCATCCAAGGTCAGATTAATTCAGGTTTGTCGGAGCAATGCACATAAATTTTGCCTATCGGGCCCCAAAATAACGGCAGAAATAAAAGTCAACCCACCTTAAACCATAGCTGACAAGGTGCATTAACTTGGGAAAAATCATCCGAATTACCGGTCCCGTGGTCATCGCAGATGAAATGAAAGGCTCTGAGATGTATGAGCTGGTTAGAGTTGGTGATGAAGGGCTCATCGGTGAAATAATCGGCTTAACTGGCGAAAGGGCCACAATCCAGGTATACGAAGAAACGTCCGGCATAAAGCCTGGTGAAAAAGTCGAAGGTACCGGAAAGCCGCTTTCAGTCGAACTTGGGCCTGGTTTAATCGGCGCTATTTACGATGGGACCCAAAGGCCTCTCACAATCATACGCCAGAAGACCGGCGATATGATAACTCGTGGCATCTTTGCGCATGCTTTACCACGAGACAAAAAGTGGAAGTTCGTGCCAAAGGTCAAAAAAGGTGCGGATGTCATCGAAGGGGACGTGCTCGGAACCGTTAAGGAAAGCAAGATAGTCGAACATCGAATCCTCGTTCCGCCTGGCATAAGCGGAAAAGTCACTGAAATTGCTGAGGGCGACCATAAGGTCGAGGACATCATAGCGGTGATCGAGACCAAGGATGGTAAAAAAGAAATTCCAATGATGCAGGTTTGGCCGGTCCGGAAGGCAAGGCCCTACAAAGAAAAGCTCGACCCGCGCGAGCCCCTTATTTCTGGACAACGCGTTATCGATACATTCTTCCCAATTGCCAAAGGTGGGACGGCGGCCATCCCGGGCGGCTTTGGTACGGGGAAGTGTGTAACAAGCAAAACTCCAGTGCTGCTTGGTGATGGTTCGTTAAAACCAATTGAGGATATTTACCAAGAGGTCCGACGGAAAGGGGAATTGATAATGGCAAATGATAGAGAACGTGTTTACTCCACTGCTGGCCTAGGTAACCCAACCGTTGTAGCACTTGATGGGGACGAGCTCAGGATAGTCGAACCCACCGCTGTCTACAGGGGTCTTGCTGACAGTATCATCAAACTTGAAACAAGTTCCGGGACTGAAGTCGAGGTTACTCCGTGCCACAAACTTATTGTTTATGATCCCGAATCGTGTGA
Source organism: Hadarchaeota archaeon (SeqCode) (assembly GCA_964501125.1). Classification (GTDB taxonomy): domain Archaea; phylum Hadarchaeota; class Hadarchaeia; order Hadarchaeales; family CAZCRN01; genus CAZCRN01. The sequence continues at coordinate 9,864 of CAZCRN010000005.1, forward strand.
AATAAAAGAAACTCCTGCTAGAAACCTTAATACCGGTGATTATCTAGTCGTGCCCAAGAGGTTGCCAATTAATGGACAGAAAAATGTGAGAATCGATGTACTCAAACTTCTTGGGCATGCGGATGACCTGTTTACGAAGGATTGTAGTGGAATCGTTGCCGAAGCGTTTGAAAAAAATGGAAATGCGCTCAAAATTAAATTGGGAAAATCTGGTGAAACAATTCGTAGATATAAGAGGGGGGGAAACGTCCCCCTCAGCTTAATCAAAACATGCGCAGGATCTACCAAAAGGATGCCTCGGGTAACTTGGATTTCGCCTGCGCACGGCAAAAAAGTTAAGATCCCACCAGCAATCACTCCAGCATTAGCTGAATTTTTAGGATATTTGGTAGGTGATGGATCAATGAAGGAGAACACCTATACTATTCGCTTCTTCAATGCCGATATTAACTTGGTTAAGAAATTTGCCCAACTTGTAACCCAACTTTTTGGCATCAGCAAAATAACAATCAAAAAAAGCCGCGGAAATGTGTTCTTAGCAGAAGTTAGCTCAAAAGCGTTGTTCGATTTTCTCGTTTCAATCGGCAACCCGAGCAGAAACAAATCGAGAAACATCAAACTTCCATCATGCCTCCTCACCGCCAATGCCCATGAGTTAATGGTTTTTTTAAATGCATATATCGAGTGCGATGGTTCTTACGATAGCGTCACAGGTAGAATCGAAATTTCAACAGCAAGCCCAGAATTCGCGGTTCAACTGAGATACGCGTTGCAAAGATTTAGTATACTTTCGAAAATGGAAAAGAGAATGAAGGCTAAAAAAGGAAGGAAGTACACGTGGTGGAGGATAACCATACCTGCTGAATATACCAAGCTATTAACCGATGATGGTAAGAAGAGAATCAGCAAGAAAATAGCTTCCATCGGCAGATCACAAACAAGGGAAAGCAGGATGGAAACGTTTCCTTTCCCTCGCCCCGCTGCAAATGAAATACTAAAAAATCATTTGATTGAGAAATTAAATAAAAAGGGACTATACACTGCTTGCTACATATACGACAAAGAAAGGGAAACACTGCCGGCCACCTATGTTAAAATAGTAAGTTCTTTACAACACTCGATAAACGCTGATACATTTAAAAAACTTGAAAAACTGGCAAGGATCCTTAAATGGGTATATTTCGAAAAAGTCATTAAAAAAGAAGAAGAACTTGGGCCAAAACCTGTATTTGATTTTATCGTGCCTCAAGGTCAGTGTTTTGTTGGGGGTTTTGGTCCAGCGATCTTGCATAATACCGTTATGCTCCACCAGTTTGCAAAGTGGTCCGCCGCAGATATCATTGTGTATGTAGGCGCTGGAGAGAGGGGGAATGAAATGTGTGACGTGCTCGTGCACTTTCCACTGCTTAAGGATCCCCGTACAGGCAAGTCGTTGATGGAACGAACCACGCTGATTGCCAACACCTCCAACATGCCTGTCGCCGCTAGAGAAGCGGGGGTATATACCGGCATAACTATTGCGGAGTACTTCCGCGACATGGGATATGATGTTGCGCTCATGGCCGACTCCACCTCGCGGTGGGCAGAAGCGATGCGAGAAATTTCCGGACGACTGGAGGAAATGCCAGGGGAAGAGGGATTCCCCGCCTATCTTGCCTCGAGGCTGGCAGAATTCTACGAACGAGCTGGCCGCGTGCGAACCCTCGGTGGTGATGAACGATATGGTTCCGTGACCGTGCTCGGCGCAGTCTCCCCACCAGGTGGCGATCTTTCCGAGCCAGTGTCCCAGAACACACTTCGAATAGTCAAGGTCTTCTGGGCATTGGACACGGCGCTTGCCGATCGTCGCCACTTTCCGGCCATCCACTGGCTGACGAGTTACTCGCTTTACGTCGACAGCATAAAAGATTGGTGGAAGAGGGAGCTAGCCGAGGACTGGAAATCTCTGCGAGATGAAGCCATCGCGATGCTGCAAAAAGAGGCCGAGCTTGAGGAAATCGTGAAACTCGTTGGCCCAGACGCACTGCCGGAGCGAGAGCGTGCGGTGCTCGAGGCCGCCCGGATGATGCGCGAGGACTTCCTCCAACAGTTCGCATTTCATGAGGTCGACACATACTGCCCGGTCAAGAAGCAGCTCGGAATGTTTAAGCTCGTGCTAGGATTCTACCGCAATTGTGTTGAAGCAACCAAACGTGGAGTTTCCATTGGTGAGATCAGAAAATTGCCGATAAAAGATGAAATAGCAGGAATGAAGCGACTCCCACCCGAGGAATTCGAGAGGAAATACAAAGTGATGGAAAAGCGGCTCAAGGAGCAATTTGAGGAAATCCTGCGGACGAAGAAAGCACCCGGAGGGACCGAAGGTGAAACCTGAAGCCGTGAAGGCCCGGGAGTACCTTACCGTCGCCGAGGTCTCTGGCCCGCTAATGATAGTCGAAGGCGTCACGGGCATCGCGTACGGCGAGGTCGTTGAGATCGTAACCCCAGATGGTGAGACTAAGCATGGGCAGGTGCTGGATGCTTACGAGAACCGCGCAGTCGTGCAGGTTTACGAGGGGACGCGCGGTATCGATACTCTTCAAACCCGAGTTAGGTTCACGGGTGAGACGGTCAAGTTTGGTGTCGGACTCGAGCTGCTCGGCCGGGTGTTCAGTGGCAAGGGAGTACCGATCGATGGTGGCCCCAAGCCTATATGCGATGACGAGTGGGACGTCCACGGCGCCCCCATAAACCCCGCAGCTCGGGAATATCCAAGTGAGTTCATCCAGACCGGAATTTCTTCCATCGATGGGATGAACACTCTGGTGCGCGGGCAGAAGCTACCGATATTCTCAGGTCCCGGTTTGCCCCACAACGAAATGGCAGCACAGATAGCCCGACAGGCGAAGGTTGTGGGGGAAGAGGAACGATTTGCAGTCGTATTTTGTGGGATGGGCATCACGCACGAGGAGGCAGCTTTTTTCATGTACGACTTCGAGCGGACCGGTGCCCTCGAGCGCGCGACCCTGTTCTTGAATTTAGCTAACGATCCTGCCATAGAGCGCATTCTCACCCCGCGATTGGCCTTAACCACTGCTGAATATCTCGCGTTCGTCCAGGGGATGCATGTGCTCGCCATCTTGATCGATATGACCAACTACGCCGAGGCCCTTCGGGAGATCTCGGCAGCCCGCAGCGAGGTGCCAGGTAGACGCGGGTATCCTGGCTATCTCTACACTGATCTCGCTAGCCTATACGAGCGGGCGGGCAGGATCAAAGGGAAGCGTGGCTCTATCACTCAGATGCCAATCCTGACCATGCCAGGGGATGACATCACCCACCCGGTACCGGACCTCACAGGCTACATCACCGAAGGACAGCTGGTTATGGATCGGGAGCTTCACCACAAAGGCATTTACCCGCCGCTCAATGTGCTGCCGTCCCTGTCCAGGCTGATGAAAGACGGAATAGGGCCTGGCCGTACGCGGGAGGATCACGTCGACGTTTCTAACCAACTCTATGCTGCCCACGCTGAGGGCAAGGACTTGCGCGCCCTCGTCGCAGTAGTAGGCGAGGAAGCGCTTACCGATCGGGACCGCCGTTA
>CAZCRN010000006.1:0-10913 GCA_964501125.1 Hadarchaeota archaeon (SeqCode)
TCCGCCGATATCGCTAGGTAACTTATAATTCTCGGAAAATCCCTCGGAGGGTGCAACATGAACGCGTTTTATAGCCGCCGAGAGGTCGTTCGCAAGTCTCCCAGCCTCGAGTTCCACGTTTGTGGAGTGTAGTTTGGAGTGAAGTGCGAAGATGACGCCAACCATCGTCGCAACGAAGACCGCGAGCACGATGTATCTCCATATGCCGCTCATGGTCATCCTCCACCAGTTTTATCACGAGGTGGCTTTTATACACGAGGCTGATTTCAGTTAATAGTTGGTGATGCGAACGTCTAGCCCTGTGGACATTTTCGAACGGGTCCTCGAACTCTTAAGGAAAGGGAAAAGAGTTGCTCTCTGCACGATCGTGGAAAAAATCGGCTCTGGGCCGGCCGAGCGAGGGACGAAGATGCTGGTGACCGAGGACGGAGAGCTGGTCGGAACGATAGGCGGAGGGGAGGACTTCGAGCGAGGGCTCAGGGCCGAGGCCCTAAGGGCAATCAGGGAGCGCAAATCCAAGAGCTTAAAGTTCGCTTTTTGTGGGGCAAAAGAGGGTGAGCTCGAAACCGGTCTGTGGTGCGGTGGAAAGATGACGGCATTTATCGACATCATTGAACCAAGGCCAAAGTTGGTGATCGTTGGCTCTGGTCACGTAGCCCTTTCCACATATAAGATGGCAGACCTCTTGGGCTTCGACGTGACTGTAATTGATGATAATCGAAATACCCTGACGAAAGATCGATTTCCGAACGCGAAGCTCATTTGCCACGGGGATTTTGAGAAGGCGCTTGGGGAGATGAAGGGCGATGAGATGACTTACGTCGCGATCCTGCACGGCGAGCCAACGCACGACCTCGCGGCTCTGAGGAAGTTCGCTCGCGAAAAGACGGCTTACCTAGGCATCCTGGGGAGCAAAAGCAAAACGGCGAAACTAAAAGAGATCCTGCGAAAGGAAGGGGTGCCCGGAGAGGCGATAGAAAAAATAAGCGCTCCAATAGGCATCGACATTGGGGCGGAGACTCCTGAGGAAATTGCAGTGAGCATAGCCGCTGAATTAGTGAAGGAGATGAGGAAGTCCTAACGTTTCTCTTCTAGAGCTTTCTGGAAATCTTTAGGTGTATCTAAGTCAATGACTGCCCACTTTCCAGCTTCAACGAGACGACGTTCACCTTCATGCCTGTAGATCACATCTCGAACCATCTCATGCTTCCGAAGGGATAGGATCTCACTGAACAAGCTTCGGTCAAATAACACGGGGTGCCCCTTCTTCCCCTTGTATACGGGATTCACCACCTTTGCCCCGCCCTTCCAAGCTTCGATCGCTCGGGTCAGAAAATTCTGGGGGACGAATGGTTGGTCCCCCAAAGCGAGAAAGATGGCTTCACAGTCCTTAAGCTCCCCTAGGCCCTTCTTGAATGACGAGACCATCCCTTCGTGGTAATTCTCGTTGATAATCCATCGTATTCCAAGTTTCTCCAAAATCGGAATCAGGTTCTCCGGCTTGTATCCCAAAACAACAATCACATCATCGACTACACTTTTGAAGGAATCCACCGTCCATTCGATCACCCGTTTGCCCCCGACCTGAAGGAGAAGCTTAGGTTCCCCCATTCGTTTGGACTCTCCAGCGGCCAAGATCACAGCGCCTATCACTCGCTCACCTGAAAAACAGGAGCCCGCCGTGCCCGAGCTCGGCGATCTCCTCTTTGGTTATCCTTTCCTTAGCGAGAACTTTGGGGAGGAAAAGGTCAAAGCTCGTCCGCTTATCGGTGATCACACAGGCGGGTAGCCCGAGAATCGGGACGTCGCCGAGGTAGGCGACCATGGCCATGGAGCCCGGGAAAGTGGGAACACCACGTGAGATCACTTCGGCTCCAGCACTCTTTATCGCGGCAGGCGTCACGTCTCCAGCATCTACGGCCATCCCGCCGGCAACCAAAATGAGCTCGTGGCCCTTCTCCGCAAACTCGAGAATTTTTTCCTTGATTTTCTCCTCATCATCCGGCAGCACGACCGCCTCTGAGATTTCCAGACCGTAGCCCCCAAGTTTCTCCCTCAAAATAGGCTCAAAGGCATCCTTCGTTCTCCCCTCGTAAATCTCGGTCCCAGGGATTATGACTCCTATTTTTTTGATTTTTGGAGGAATTATCCTGAGCACGGGTTTACTTTTCTCTAGAATTTCCTCCACTTTTTTCATCGCTACCTCTTCCACCGCAAGGGGGGCTATCTTGACGCTTCCCACTACCTCACCCTTCCTCACCCCCGTGTTATTCGCTCGCGTGACGAAGATGAAATCCTCGATGAGGTTCGCTTGTCTGATGACTCCGGACTTGACCTTCAGAAGTCCGGGGGTTTCGGCCACCAAGTTCACCTTTCCCATACGCGGCCCTCGGCAGGAAAGGGTCTCATCTATCGAAGCGCGGGCCATTCGCACGGATGCCTCATCTTCATGAATCCCCGCTTCCGCCGCTTCGGCGATGTAAACGTAGTAGTTTCCCACATCCTTCAGCTTCTCTACATCTTCGGGCCGGATCACATGCCCGCGCTTGAACAGAAGGGCTTTGACCCCGGGCCCAAAGCGGACGACATCGTGGGCCAAGCGTTTACCAACGGCATCCTCTGCTTTTACTTTTTTCATCGGGGCCCCAAGAAAGGGAAAACAAATGAAAACATAAGCCTTTTGTTAAACCTAAATTACAAAAGCTGTGGGTGAGGATGAAAAAATATTCATACGTCGGCAAGGGCGTCCCCCGCATCGATGCTTTTGAGAAAGTAACGGGCGCCGCCCAGTACACCGCCGACCTAAGACTCCCCGGGATGCTGTACACCAAGCTGCTCAAGAGCCCCCACGCCCACGCCCGTATACTCAAGATAGACACATCAGAGGCTGAGAAGCTCCCAGGTGTGCGCGCGATCCTGACCGGGAAGGAGGCCCCCTACAAGTTCGGAATCTACATGCAGGACAAGGAGGTGCTCGCCCAGGAAAAGGTTCACCACGTTGGCGAGCCTGTGGTCGCGGTCGCAACCGACACCGAGGAGATCGCTGAGCGGGCGGTTGAGCTCATAAAGGTGGAATACGAGGAGTTGCCAGCCGTCTTCGATCAGCGCGATGCCATAAAGGAGGGCGCGCCCCTGGTGCACGAACGCCTTCACGAATACAAGCATGCCCCATTCATCTTCCCAAAACCGCACTCAAACATCGCCAACCACTTCAAGCTCCGCAAGGGCGACGTGGAGCGAGGGTTCAAGGAGGCAGACGTGATCGTGGAGAACGAGTTCTACCAGCCCCAAGTTCAGAACGTGCAGATGGAGACCCACACCTCGATCGGGCAGTGGCTCCCAAACGGCCAGATAAACGTCTGGACGAGCGCCCAATCGCCGTTCGCCGTCAGGCACCTCCTGAGTGAGGGGCTAGGAGTCCCCATCCACAAGATCAACGTCGTAGTCCCGTATCTCGGCGGGGGATTCGGGGGGAAAGCCGGGCTCCACTGGGAACCCCTGGTGGTCCTCCTCTCGAAGAAAGCAGGCGGAAGGCCGGTGAGGCTGGTGATGACCCGCGAGGAGCAATTCAACACGACTGCAGTCCGCCAGGGCTTCTACGCGCGCGTCAAAACCGGGGTCAAGCGAGATGGAAGAATAGTCGCCGAGGAAATCCTGTACCTCTGGGACGCAGGGGCCTACGCGGATTACGGGGTGAACATCACGCGGGCGGCTGGCTACTCGTGCACGGGCCCGTATGAAATTCCAAACGTGAAGGGCGATAGCATTACCGTCTATACTAATCACCCCTACGGAACCGCATACCGTGGGTTTGGCCACCCGGAGTTCCACTTCGCGATAGAGCGGCAGATGGATCTCGTGGCCCAGGCGATCGGGATGGATCCGGTGGAGTTCCGCCTGAAGAATGCCGCGCTGCCCGGGTGCATCACCGCAACTGGAGAGAAGCTCCGCGAGGACGCCGGGCGGGTGGACGAGTGCATCAAAGCCGTGGTCGAGGCGATCGGCTGGGGAAAGAAGGAGCCGAAGCAAGTCGGAGGGAAATTACGGGGAAAGGGAATAGCGGCGCTCTGGAAGGCCCCCGCGATGCCATCCTTCACTTCATCCTCCGTGGTCTTGAAGCTCAACGAGGATGGAAGCGTTACCCTTTCCATCAGCTCCACCGAGATGGGCCAAGGAACCCCGACCGCTTTGGCCCAGATGGTGGCGGAGGAACTGCAGATGCCGATCGAGAAGGTCAAGGTCGTCACCAAGCGGGAAACGGATTTCGGTCCATACTCCTGGCAGACTGTTGCAAGTCGTGGGCTCTTCATGGAAGGGAATGCCACGCTCGACGCCATCCGAAAGCTCAAGGAACAGGTCAAGCGAACGGCGGCGGAGTTGCTCGGAGTTCCAAAGGAGAAGCTGGTTGTGGCCGATGAACGCGTCTTCGTGCCCGGAGATCCAGACAAGAGCTTGCCCTTGGCCAAGCTGGCGACGGCAGGTATCTTCCCAGACGGCAGGGGTATAGGAGGCCCAGTGCTCGGCTACGGCATGTATACAGCCGAAGGGCTCACGAGCTTGGACCCGGAGACGGGACAAGGGCTCCCCGCCCTTATGTGGACCTTCGGGGCCCAGGCGGCGGAGGTGGAGGTTGACCCCGAAACCGGCGATGTGCGGGTACTCAAAATGGTCTCGGCGTTTGACATCGGGAAGTCCCTTAACCCCATCTTGCTGAAGGGCCAGGTTTACGGTGGCATCGTTCAGGGCATCGGGAGCGCACTCATGGAGGAGTTCATATTCAACGAGAAGGGAGCGCTGCTGAACAACAACCTCACAGATTACAAAATTTGCAGAACGCAGGACATTCCGGATGAGTTTGTATTCATCCCGATCGAGAACCCCCAACGCAACGCCCCTTATGGTGTGAGGGGCATCGGCGAACATCCACGCATATCCATCGAGCCTGCGATAGCAAATGCGATTTACGACGCGGCGGGTGTTGACCTCTACGAAATTCCGATGAACCGGGAGCGAGTTTGGCGAGCGCTCAAACAAAAAGGTGAGAAAGGTGCCCCTGCCTAAGTTCGACTACCTCAAGCCTAAAACGGTGGAGGAACTTGCGGGCATACTGGCCGACCACGCAGAAGATGCGAAGATATTCGCCGGTGGAACCGATCTGCTCGTGCTGATGAGGGGCAGGCTCGTCAGACCCAAGTATCTCGTAGACATCAAGGAGATAGAAGAACTCCGAAGGCTTTCACACGACAGGGAGAAAGGACTAACGATTGGGGCGGCCGTCACTCTGAATGAGATAATCGAGTCGGATGTTGTCAGAGAACATTTTGGCGTGTTATGGAGCGCCGCAAACACACTGGCCGATTACAACATAAGGAATCGCGCCACGCTGGTCGGCAACATTTGTAATGCCTCCCCAGCGGCTGACACGGCCCCTGCTCTCTTGGTCCTCGATGCCGAAGTGGAGATAGCAAGCCGGGAAGGTGAAAGGACAATCCCCATCCAAGAGTTTTTCAAGGGCGTCAAGCGGACGGCACTCAAGCCAGGTGAATTCGTCAAATCCGTGAAGATTCCGAACCCGCCCGAGGGAGCGAAGGGGGAGTATCTCAAATGGGGGCGCATACGGGGCGAAGACCTAGCGGTTGTTGGGGTTGCGGCCCTCGTGGCAAACTCTGGGAAAAAGCTCGTGCGGATCGCCTTGTCCTCGGTTGCCCCTACACCGATTCTGATTTCTGTGGATGGGTTTTTTGAGGGTGGGTCATTAGAGGAACGAATTGACAAGGTGGCTTCAATCGTCGTGAGTAAAATTTCACCGATCTCAGATGTGCGGGCCAGCCGCGAGTACCGTTTGCATATGGCAGGGGTGCTTACCCGCCGTGTCCTTAAACAACTCCTAGAGGCGAGCTGATGTCTAGACACAGAATATCGTTCATCGTAAACGGCGAACGCTACGAGCTTGAAGTCGAGGCAAATCGAACCCTGCTGCAGCTCCTCCGGGAGGATCTCGAGATGACGGGTACCAAGCGCGCATGTGAACGTGGGGACTGTGGACTATGTGCGGTTCTCTTGGATGGAAAACTCGTCCAATCCTGTTTGGTCCTAGCGGTCGAAGTTGATGGGAGGGAGATAACCACTATTGAGGGATTGGCCGAGGGGGAGGAGCTCACTCCGCTCCAGCGGGCTTTTATCAAGCACGGCGCGATTCAATGTGGATTCTGTACATCCGCGTTCATCTTGGCTGGTGAGGCCTTGTTGAAGAGGAACCCCAGCCCCACCGAGGAAGAAGTGAAAGAGGCTATAGGTGGGATCCTCTGCCGGTGTACGGGCTACCGGCAGATCATCGATGCGATTTTGGATGCTTCCAAGAGTGCGAAAAAGTAGGAAACTTAGGAGTGCTGAGTTTGTGTTATTGATACAACTAGAAGAAAGCATCTCCTGTTTTGTTGTATCAATATGACAAAATCCCAAGATCGGTTTGTTTCTGTGGGTTCTGTTGTACCAATACAACGAAAAGCTTTTATCTGACTTTTTGTTATATCAATACAACGATAAAATGAGGCCCGAGGATCATCTCAGCAAGTCGAAAGGCATGGAGCAAACGCTTCGTAAGCTCGATGAGATGGCGGACTATGAAACCATCATCGAGTTATGCATGTTGATATCGGCTCACCATGTGAACGCCGCCTTGCACAGATTGAACGTGACGCCGGTCGATCGCGATATAAAGCACAACAAGTTAGTGGGTGAAATCAAGAGACGTCGCATAACGGAGCTTCTGGACATCTGTGAGAGTATTGATGGGCTTGAGAATCTACGGCCGCGGCATGTGTATGGCAAGGGTGGGAATGCAGGGGTGGCCAAGCGGGCACTGAGAATGTTGAGCGAGGTGCAGGGGGCATGCGCGCGAGTGCTGAAAGGTTAAAAAAATTGTTTAATTTCGGCGCAGAAGTGGGTAAACTTCGAGGGACGCTGGCAGTAGTACTGTTTGGTAGTGTTGCTCGGGGGGAAGCCACCCTCGAGAGCGATATAGACGTTGCAGTCATTTACGCGAGAAAAAATGAAATGCTCATGAAAAAAGTCGAGGGGCTAGCTCCAGAGAAGGTTCACGTGGTACATGTGGATGTCAAGGAGCTCGAAGAAAATGTCTCGCTAGCGGGGGCGTTGAGTGGAGAGGGACTCCTCCTGTTCGGAAAGCCTGTGGTGTTCCAGATCCAAAAGCTGGGCCTTAAACCCTTGGCGATCATTGCCTATGACACCAGCGAGCTCGACCAAAACGCGCGGAACAAACTCAACCGCGCTCTCTACGGCGGGATTTCGAGCGTGAGGCGGGGAAAAAAGCGCTATGTTCAGGAGTATAAGGGGCTGACTGCACAACCCGGGATCACGAAAATTGGCAAGGCCGTGCTACTTGTGGCGCGCGAGAAAGTCCCCCCGGTGGTCGGCACACTGGAGAAACATGGCGCCCGATGGAAGGAAATCCCAGTCTGGACGTATTAGGCTACCGGCAGATCATCGATGCGATTTTGGATGCGGCTAAAAGACGTGATCGCGAGAAAATTGGACTTGTTTAATAAGCTTACGTCGACTCTCACTCTATTTTTCACGATTCAAGCGTTTTGAAAGTTTTCAAAAGTTCGCTTCGTCAAATGAGTGATTCTCAGCGAGGGTTTCCGCGAGTCCGGAATTTTATCCCTTTCAAATCTCATCGAGTTATCCCTTTCAGATCTCATCGAGAAAGATCAGCTTATTGAACGCTGGTAGCTGGCGTAATAAGCGAGTAATTTTTTGACTCGCGAACTTCTTGACCACGGGCGAATATCTCGTCGGTTTCTTTCTGTAGCACAAAACGTTCTCCTTACCATCACCTTCTCGTGGCTGGGCGCTTAGGTGCGATGGTAGTACTTGCCCGGTTTATCCGATAAGGGATTTCAGCGTGCTTAAAATACATCGCCGCTCTAGCTCATTCCCCGCTGATCAGCGCTACCACCCGGCACCAAGCAGACTCGCCGCCTTCGAACTTCACCGGCAAGCAGCTGATCACGCACCTGCGATTCTGAAGCTCTGGAGCAGAGATCTGTCCTCCGAGGTTCTCCAAGTGGATGCAGTCGTGGGGGAAGAGAACGTTGTGCGTCAGCTGGTAATCTTCGGGTGGGAAGAGTTTGTCGACTTGGTCCTTGCCAAATTTTTTCTCCGCTAAAGCACGCACGCGCTCGCAGTGACCAAAGGTCCCCTTCCCGAGGAACCGTCCTATCGGCAAATTCATCGGGTGGTCGGTGGAAACCGCGTCGACGCCCCAAATCTTGATTTTCTTCTTGAGCAGCCAATCCACCATCCGTCGGTCGGCTCCGGGATGGCGGTGGATGTAGCGCTCCTCGTCCGGCTCCGCTCCACCATAGCCATGGCGATGCCAGCCCGTGTGCAGGATGAGGATATCGCCCTCCTTGACTTCTACACGTTTCTCGATCATCTCGGGTGTGTAAATCGCTAGGTCGTCCATCTCGTCGGTCAGGTCGACGATAACTCCCGGGCCACAAGCCCACTCGATGGGAACCTCGTCGATAGTCTTTCCGCGAGTCAGGAAGTGCCGTGGGCCATCGAGGTGGGTCCCTATGTGGATCGAGCTCTGGATGTACTGCGCGTTGACCCCGTGCTCAGGCTTGCGTTTGAAGTACTTTATTTCGAAGGGTGGGTAGTAGGGCCAGAAGGGTGTGTGGATTCCGAGCGGCTGCGAGAGGTCGTACACCTTTACTTTCTTCCCTTCGAACAGCTCGAGCAATTTGTCCATCGTTCAACCTCCGGCTCGTGATTAGCTAGAGGAGTTATAAGAGTTATGGCATGAAGAAAAAAGATAAAGAAACCCTGACCAAAACAGGTTGGTCTAGATGGAGCGAGTGCTGGAAGAAATCATCGCTTTCAGGGGCAGCGCCGAACCCGGCGTTACTTATGGCATACGAATGGTGCAAGCGGCAAAAGATTTTCTCAAAATCCGCGATTTGCGTAAGGCTAACCTCTACGTGATCGCTGAAACGAGCCGTTGCTTGCCAGATGCGATCGAGTACTTGACAGGTTGCACGATCGGCAACGGGCACTTGGTCATCAAGGATCACAGCAAAATGGCCGCAAGCTTCATCGACCTCGGCAGCAAGCGAGGGGTTCGGGTGGTGATCACGCCCGAATTCCAGCGGCGCGATGTGACACACTCGAAGCGAAGCGTCGAACTCAAACACCAACGTAAGCTCGCTGAGCTAGCCAGGCACCACGAGCGCCACGCCAAACGAATTCTCAACGCCCCAACCGAGGAACTCCTGCGCTTACAAGAGATCGAACTTTTGGAGCCCCCGCTTGCACCTCGTCCCCCAACGAAAATCGTTTTTTGTGAGAGATGTGGGGAAAGCGTGCGCGAAGAGAAAGCGAGGCTTAGGGAAGGGAAGGTGCTCTGTTTAACGTGTAGTGGCGAGGCCGAACCTTATTTCAAACCAAAGCGCACTCTGTTCGCTCGTTGATCACACCAACCCAAGCAGCCTCCAGCATGGCAAGCTAAGCAGCACAAACACCAGCCCGAGCGTCGCGAGTAGCAAGCCAAGCTTTACGAGTTCTGAAGTCTTAAACGTGCCCGTCTCGTGGTAAGCCAAGTTAATGGTGTGGAATGGGACGAAGTGTGCACACATGTTGACGAGAATCCCCGAAAGCAGAGCAACCTCAACCAACGGAGCCCCCGCCTCAAGCGCGACCACGAACATCGGGGGAACGATCGAGAGCGCCATCATGCTCGTCGTCATGAAAGGCAAGTGGAGATAACAAAGCAGCGCGGCGAAGAGCGCCACGAACATGCCAGGCGATAGCGCCGCCAGCGGTTCGGCAATGGTTTGCGCGGCCCAATTAAACCCTCCATTGGCCGCAACCACCAACGAAAGCGAATAAAGCCCGGCTAGAGCGAGCAAGATGTTGAAGTTGATTTCGCGCAAATCTTCGGGCTTCACAACGTTGGTTAACATCAGCATCGCTATCCCGAGCAAACCGATTATCGCCGCGCTTACCCCGTGCCAAAGGCTTGTAGCCCAAAGCGCAACCACCAGCCCAAACACCGCTAGCACGATTTTTTCTTGGCGCGAAGGCGGGCCCATCTCTTTTAGCGCGCGCCTCGCCATTTGCTTAGCCCTAGGAATTTTTTGCATCGCGGGCTCTGGCAGGTAAAGTCTATGGATGAGCAAGGGTTGAAGCAAGAGCAAGGCAAGAGTTGCGGGCAGGGCGGCGAGGAACCAAATCGCCCAAGAGAGCTCAACCCCTAAGATGCTGGCCGCAAGCGCTGCCACGATCGGTCCGCTAGTCGAGGCCGTCATGAACGCCCCAGCTGAGGTGAAAGTCGCCATCGAGGAGGCTAGACAAATGTACCTGCTAAAGCGAGGACGCCATCTGAGAGTTGTGCAAACGCTGCGTGCGATCGGCAAAGTGATCCCAGCACCACGAGCGGTGATAGAAGGGGTGGCCGGGCTGACCGCGTAATTCGAAAAAGTAAGCGCGTACCCTATGCCCAAACTGCTTCCTCCAACCTTTGAGAGCAACGCGTAGCTTATCCGTCGCCCGAGCCCGCTTCGGATGATCGCTATCGAGATCACGAAAGCGGAGGTTATGATCCAAAATGCTGGGCAAGCGAAACCCGCAAACACAGCTTCGACAGGCTCCTTGCCCGGTGGGATGATGCCGAGCAAAGCCATGGCAACGAGCGCTGCAAGCACCACCGGGCCCTCGCGCAGTGGTCGTAAGAGGAGCAAAATTAAGGTCGTAACGAAAATCGCCAAGCTCCTCTGCCCCGCAAGCGATAAACCCGCTGGCGTGGGGGCAAACCAAATCACCAAACCAACGATCAGCGCGACGCTCAAACTAATCGCTCGCCTAAGCCTAGATTGCATTCACCCCCT
>CAZCRN010000007.1:0-10380 GCA_964501125.1 Hadarchaeota archaeon (SeqCode)
AAATATGGTCTGCCTGTTTTCAGCCCGGTGGGGCCCGATGGGAAATTCACTGCCGAGGGGGGAAAGTATGCTGGATCATTTGTCAAAGACGCCGATAGCGTGATCCTCGCCGATTTGCGGCAAAAGGGGGTTCTTCTAAAACATGGAGTCATCACGCACTCTTACCCGCACTGCTGGCGATGCAAGACCCCATTGATTTTCCGAGCGACTGAACAGTGGTTCCTAAAAATTTCTGAGATAAAGCCAAGGATCCTCGAAAAAAACTCTGCCCAAGTCAGCTGGATTCCAGATTGGATGGCGGGACGCTACGTGAATGGCGTCGAGTCAGTCGGTGATTGGTGCGTCTCCCGCCAGCGCTATTGGGGGATACCCCTGCCAATTTGGATTTGCCAAGCTTGCGAACACATGGTCGTCATCGGCGGCCGCGAGGAGCTCGCCGAGATGGCACGAGAGCCTCTGCCCGAAATCGATCTACATAGATCAGACCTTGACAAAGTTGTGCTCAAGTGTCCCCGCTGCCAATCCGATATGCAACGAGTGCCTGATGTGCTTGATGTCTGGTTCGATTCCAGCGTGTGCTCGTGGGCGAGTTTGGGCTACCCGAAACAACGCGAACTCTTTGATCGTCTGTGGCCAAGCGCATTCATAACCGAAGGCGAGGATCAGGTGACCAAGTGGTTCTACGGCCAACAGGTGGCGTCGATCATTGCGTTCGACGAGGTGCCATTCAAACAAGTGCTAACGCACGGATTCGCGCTCGATGCTTACGGACGCAAAATGTCGAAGTCCCTAGGCAATGTAGTAGATCCCATTGATGTTGTCGACAAATATGGAGCTGATGTGCTCCGTTTCTACATGCTCTCTGCAAATCCGCCCTGGGAAGATCTTAGGTTCAATTGGAGGGGAGTCAACGTCACCAACCGAATGCTGAATGTGCTGTGGAACGTTCACGTGTTTGCCACAACTTACATGTCGCTCGACGAATTCGATCCAACGAAAATCGATGTGGAAAGAATCCAAGCTAGCTTTGCGCCAGAAGATTTGTGGCTGATCTCGCGCATCAACTCGGTCACGCGCGATGTAACCAAAGCGTTCGAAAATTACGATCTGCACACAGCTTCTCGCGCTCTAGCGACATTCGTGCTCGAAGACCTAAGCAGATGGTACGTAAAGCTCGTGCGCCCCAGGACTTGGATCGAGCGAGAGGATCCCGCAAAATTGGCTGCTTACGTCACCCTGTACCAAGCACTACACGCTCTGATCAGATTGCTGGCACCACTGATGCCGCACGTAACTGAAGTCATGTATCAGGGCTTGGTTAAGGCCATCGATCCTGAAGCGCCCGAAAGCGTGCACATGCTGCCGTGGCCAACCGTTCGTGGGGAAGCGATCGATGCCGAGCTCGAACGAGGGATGAGCATTGCACGGTCTTTTGTTGAAGCTGGAGCCACCGCTAGGCAGCAGGCGAAGCTGAGGCTGCGATTGCCGATAAGCAAGGCAGCAATCCAAGCTTCTTCGCCCGAAGTTAGGGGACTCCTAGAAAAGGTTTCGGGTGTGCTAAAAAGCCAGCTCAATTGCAAGGAGCTTGTCCTGCTTGGGCCCGAGGAAAAACTGCCGGAGGGGCTTGTTGAAGTACCGACAGATTTCGGTCGAGTGGGGATCGATACGCGCATAACACCGGAGTTGCGTGCAGAAGGTTTGGCACGTGAACTCGTCCGCCGGCTCCAGATGATGCGCAAGGACCAAGATTTAGCGATGGAAGAGCGCATCGATGTTGCCATAGGCACCGATGTCGATGAACACGTGCGGTTGCTCGCCACCCAGCGGGATTACATTATCCGTGAGGTCCGTGTACGGAACCTGCGGCTTTGTCGGAGTGCGGATGTTGGCCCAGGTTATGCGAAAGATTGGAACATCGATGATGATCGCTTCAGACTGGTTTTGAAACGTTTGCCTGCCTGATCTACACGTTTTACTCGCTAGAAGAGATCATTTCACCGATGCGCTTCAAAACCGCCTTTTCGTATTGCGTCAATAACGCCCGTCGTATGCGTTCGAGGCGTTTGATCTTGTAGCTGAATTTACGGATTACAACCACGGTTATCAAAACGGGGGCCGCTGCAGCGACTATGAGCAATGGTGCTGCCAATAGTGGGGCCTCCCATATGAGCCCGGGGTTGAGAACTATTATTGCCAAAAAGAAGGTGCACAAACCAAATATCCATGCAGCCATTCCAAATTTCAACATCCGCTTGGCGTACGTCCACTGAATTCGGATGAGGCCACTGAGCTCACGTTCCACGATTTTGAGCTCGCGCCTTATCTCCGCTGCACTTCTCTTCCTTTTCTGTGGCATGGTTTACCCTCTGCCCGTGCGGTTATTAACTATTTGGGGACCTCATCCTTCCGGTGCTGCTATCTGCACTATCCTTGTCGGCTGATCCGCGCTCTTGTCCCGTGTGAACCTGTACAAATACCCGCTGACCGCAGCTTCCAGCCGCTCCTCGTGAGTTATCAGAAGTACTTGCTCAACTATCTCAGGTATACGCTCCCGCAAGGCAACTGCCAGCTCCCGGATCCCCTCGGCGTCCAGATTATGGGTCGGTTCATCCAACACCAGCCAGCTCAGCGCAGGAGCGAGCACTATCGAGAAAGCTATGCGCAAAGCCAAGCAGGCACAGGTCCGCTCGCCACCGCTAGCAATTCCTTCAACAGGAACCCAGTTTCCCACACGATCGCATACCTGCAATACATAGTCAGCGCCCCTTTCCCCCGCCTCGACCGCTAACCTGATCCCCGTGAAATCAGCGTATGGGTATATCTCCTGCCAAACCTCACTCATGGTCTCGTTCACGGCCTCGATGAAGTGACGCCTCAGCGCAGTTTGGCTCTGCAACATCGCGATCTGGATCGTCTGGAGGGCTTCACCCGCATGGCGGAGTTGTTTGATCTCTTCCTCACAACGTCGTAGCAAATCGCGTTTCTCGCGGATGCTATCGATGAGCTTCTGTTTCTCAACGATGACCTGTTCTTTCCCCTCAAATTCCGTTTTGAGGTGCTCATGAGTTCGGATCAATTCTTCATGACGGCGCTCTAGGGCTTGAGCTTGCGTTTTATCATATTTCTGTCGGAGTCGCCAGAACTCGCGCTGTACACGCAAGCGGTCTGCCAACCTTCGCTTGTATTCCACCTCGAGTCGATCGAGATCCAACCTTAGCTGTAGCATCTGTTCTGCCTTGGTGAGTTCCGATCGCCGTTTGTCAACTTCTTGACGTACACGCTCGTAGTCGGTACGCAGCTTCTCTAGTTCCTCGCGGGTTTCCGTTGACCTCGCATCCAAGATTTTGAGCTCGGCTTCGAGTTGCGAGCGTTCGGCCTCGAGTGCCGGCAGGTCCTCGATTTCCTTCGCTAGGAGCTCCGCGCGCCTCTGCAGTTCACGCGCTTCCTTGAGGTCAGAGTTCAGTTTGCCCAAACGTGTCTCGAGCTGAGAAAGCAGTTTCCGGTGGGTCGAGATTTGACGTTCGCGTTGCCGCACCAACTGCTGTTTCTTGTCATCGGAAAGTGGGCTCTCACACACCGGACAAGTAGGACCTGCAGCTGTTAGCTCCGTTAGCGATTGCTGGAGATCTTGCATGCGAGCGCGACACGCTGCCAGTTCATCCGCCGCGGTCTGAAACTCCGTTTGCAGTTTTTCAACACGGGTAGTTAATTCAGGTAATCTTAGCTGCTCGAGTTGCTCGCTTGATTTGTGCTTTTGTGTGATATCACCCACGAGTTTTTCCAATCTGGCGCGCATCATCCCAATTTTCGTCATCAATTCACGGACAAGCGAAGTGCAAGCCGTGAGTTTCGCATTTTGATCATCTGCATTTTTCCGGGCGTCCTCATGAGCCTGGCGGAGACCTGTTACCTGGCGCTGAAGTTCACTTGATTTAACTCTTACCATGGTACCGAGTCGATTTTTCACCTGGGCCAATTGTTGTTCGAATGTGCTTATCGCCTCCTCGAGTCCCCGCGCCGACTTTTCTAGTTGCGTCAGTTTTTGCTCGAGGTCGCGCAGCTTTTGGAGCTCCGCGCGCGTAAGATCGAGTTTGGGTTGTAGCTTTTGAAGTTCTGTTTTAATCCCCTCTTTAGCCACTTCCAACTCCTTTAATTCCTGCTCGAGCGCTGGTAGAGCGGCGAGCGATGCATCCTGCCCGATTTGCTGCACCATCACCTGCCTATCTTCAATGCGATCCTGCACGCGATGTCTTAACTTCGTCATGTTTTTTCGCGCGAGTTCAAGCTTGTCTATGCCCAAGAGCTCATCGATGCTTTCCATTCGCTTGCCCCTAGGTAGAGTCAGGAAGTAATCGAGACGATTTTGCTCGGAGTAAATCGCTCGCTCGAATAGATCGTAATCGAGCTTGAGGAGGGACCCGATCACCTCACTCACGCGGGTGGAGCTCGGGCTTTCGATCAATTCACCGGTTGCTTTCCGCAGCTCTGAAAGCGTCGTGCCGCGCCCGCGTTCGATCACGCGTTTGACCACGTACTCGTTTCCATCAGGGGCGATGAACCCGACCTCTATCTCTGCCGAATCCATGGGCCTAGGTCGATTCATGATCAAATCGTCTAACTTGATGCGGCGCATCTGAACCAGCGGTAGGGTGCCGAAGAGAGCATAAGTGATAGCATCTAAAACGGACGATTTCCCCGAGCCCATGATCCCCACGAGAGCATTAGTGCCCTCTCCAAATCTCAAGGGAGGATCCGTTTCGAGGTGAGATTTCCAATTCCGGAGCTTGACGTGAGTTATCATCGTCCTCGCCTTTTTAGCTCGCTCTCGACCTGCTCGTCCACGACGTTTAGAATCCTTGAAAGCGCCTCTTCGATTCGGTCCTCTATCAAGAGGTTATATAGGGTGTGGACGTCGAAAACCTGCGAGTATCCCGCATCCTGGAGGTTTTTATCCAATAGCCGAAGCGCGGTTTCCTCGATCGACAACCGCTCAGCTCGCAAATCGCGGACGAGGCGCACCCTTTCCTCGAGGCCGGGGGCGGCCAAATCGCGCTTGCTTATCTCCACCAGCGCGGAGTCCTTGAACTCTCCGGCGATTATATCTGGATTAAAATCACCGCGCGACGCATCCTTAGCCAGCGTGCCACGCAGCCGAATCCGTATGATCGGTGTTTTATTTGGGTTGCGCCGCGGCCTACCCAACAACTCCCGCACTTTGGTTCTGACCGCCTCGTTGAGCTGTGATATACCAACACCGTCGAAAGTCATCTCCTCGTAGTAGAAGTCCCGCACACCTTGAAGCTCAACGAACTCATGAGCAGGCCGTTCGCCCAGCTCGAGCATGTAGAATCCTTTTGCCTTCTGTGCTTCGATCGGCAAAAGCTGCGTGCGAGCAGTGCTGCCTGGAAATAGCAGAGGTTTACCATGCGCGGTCGTCTCTTCGTGGTAGTGAATATGGCCACAGATGTACGAATCGAATCCGGGAGGCAAGTCAGCTGGATTGAGTGTCGGATGTTCCTCCTCAGAGAAAACGTATTGCCCAAGCGATTGGTGAAGCATCAAAATGTTAAACGCTCCATCGATGGGCTTAGGGTTCCATGTGCTAAACACATTCTTCGCATAGCGCTCTGGCACATTGCTCATACCATGTATCGCGAGCTTGCCAACTGGGGTATCGAAAATCAATGTGTTGTGATGCAAGTGAATTAGAAACCCAGCGGCTTCAAGCGCCTCGACAGGGTTGATCAATCCCCTGCTCCGGCGCTCGTGGTTGCCGTGAAGCGCGACGATCGGTATGCCCCTAAGCGCGACTGCCGAGATATCCTCCTGATTCTTGTCAACCGTTTCAAGGAGCTTGACTTTATCCTGTTCGCGTGCGAGTGGTAGCGCCAAGATTCGCATAGCCTCAGCCCACACCTCCTGACGGGGGATTCGGGAATCGAAGATATCGCCCGGCATGAGGATGAGTTGGGCGCCAAGCTGCAACGCGCGCTTAATCGCCTCGCGTGTTTGGTCGAACAGATCGCGCTCACGTTCGGTTCCACGCTTTGCACCGAGATGCGAATCCGACACTATTGCAATTTTCAACCCGATCCCTTCCCTCGTTTAGCTTTCTTCTTTCCCCAATCCTTTTTACTCTCGCACTTCGGGTCCAAACACATTCGGTAAGGTCTCATCCGTGCCCGCTTGACTTGAATCATGGGTGCCCCGCATTGTTCGCAGTTCTTATCGAGTGCGGTGATGAAACCAAACTGCGGTAGAGGAAAGGAGTTGTTGCACTTTGGATAGTTCGAACACCCAGCGAAGCGCTTGCGCGTTCGGCGGGAAACGATTACCTTAAGTTGTCCTCCACACTTCGAACACGGGCCGAGGATTCGCTGTTTCTGCTTCGTGCGTCGATAAGCCTCGCCAAGCTCCTTACCAATCGCGGGCTGATGTTTCCTGAATTTTTTCAAAATCTTATCGAGCTCAACCCTTGCCTTCGCGATTATCTCATCTTTATTTTTCTTGCCCTCCTGGATGGCCTCCATCTCACGCTCAAACTGCGCGGTTAGTTTCTCATCTATTATTTCAGGGCAGTGCTTGCTGAGTGTAGCGATTACTTCCATGCCGAGATCGGTGGTGGTGATTTGTTGGCCGAAGATGTATCCACGCTCGTAGATGTTCTGAAGGATGGGGGCACGGGTGGCCTTGGTTCCTAAATTTCTAGACTCAAGCTCTTTCACGATTGAAGCTGGATTGTAGCGCGGTGGAGGTTGTGTTTCCTTCTCATCGAACTTGACCTCTTTCACCACAAGGGTCTGCCCTTCCTCCAAGGGCGGCAGGGTGACCTCTTCCGTTGCACCATAGCGGCCATAATAGGCAAGCCAACCTGGATCGAGAATGCGCCGGCCTCGTAGGTAAAATGGCTGCCCTCCAACATCGAGGTCGACACGAACGCTTTCGGCGAGGGCGGGTTTGCCGAAGACCGAGAAGAAGCGCCGGACGATTAAGTCGTAAAGCTTCTGGTGGGGCCCTGTGAGTTTATCGGGCTTCTCCCCTGTGGGGTAAATACAGTTGTGAACAAGGATACCATTAACGAAAAAAGTGTGATAATTTTCTACCTCAAAATCGTATACGTACTTTGGAGAAGGAATTTGTTTGATGCCTACTATCCTCACCCAGCTTTCCTCGCCACATCGATTATCGAATCTCTTAAAGGGAGGAAGGCTCAGAGAAACGTGTTCTTCTTTTGAACCCTTTCCGCGTGCCCAGCCTTTTATAGTTCCTGTTGGCACCCTTAGTATTTTTGCTATCCTTTCATAACTAAGTCCATGCTTACGGAGCTCTTGGGCCTCCCCCCGAAGCTCACGCCTTTTTGAAATTAAGCAATCTCGTAAAAGGAGATACGCGAGCGCCTTTTTGGCTGCATCCTCTTTTAACTTACAATAGCTGAACCCTATATTCGAGAAAAAGTTTATCAGATTTTCCCTAGAATTTACCAATCTCATTGAGATCGAATATACTCCAGATTTCCGTTCTATGATTTTTACTTTAGAAAACCTGATACCAAACCCGCTTAAAGCAGACTTGATTTCTTCGTAAAACTTTAAACCGGAGTAAAGGCCTTTGTTAGTTTTGTTAATTTGAATATCCAAAGTTCTTAAATCCCTAGGATTTAAAGCGTGGCTCTTTGGGGTTCTCATTTCACACCCAAAGCATGTACTTAAAAATGCTTTTGTCAAGTTGGGGCTTGCCTTTATCCAATTTGGGAATGTGAAAGCGCAATTACTCTTTTTCCCTAGGGGTGCCCCTAAAGTGATCAAAATTCTATTCACAATAGAATTGTGGATCCGGAGAACCCAAACCCCCTCCGACTTGGTTTTAATAAGCTTACGCTTGACAATCAATCCGAAATCCGCTAAATCGTCTCTGATTTGTTCGAGATCCTCCTTGGCTCCAACGAAACAAGAGATAGGATACTTGCGACGTCCTTTGATTGGATAGTAATTGATATGCCCGTCACCATAGATGAATCCTAAGAGCCTTGCAAATACCTCCGCGAGCTTAGAGTTGGACCTTATGGGGAAGATTCTTAATTCGCGAATCTTATTTATCGTTTTGACTTCAGCGGGGGGGGGAATATTCCGCTCCCCTTGGCCCCACCTACGGATTCTGTCGATTTGGTCTGGTTCGTAGGTTCTAAGAAAGTCCTTTTCAGTAAAAAGTACTCGGTTGTAAGCGTCCCTGAACTCTGGCTTACATGCTAACCAGCCATTTACCTTAAGTTGGTCGGCCCTAACAAAAGAGAAACCATCTACTGTTATTGTGTAAAAGTAATGATTTGGAGTAGCTTGAATCTTTCTTCCATCTTCTAGGGATATTTCTAAGATATTCGATGCTCTACATGGCGTTTTCCACATCTTAGTGATATTTGCTTTCACAATTCTCTTCGAACGTTCGTCATATGATATGATCTCGACCCTTTTCCCTATATCACCGATAAAACTACGTTTTTCCTTATCTTGCATCCAAGTGAGTACAAATTTCTCTATTTCCCCCACAGTTATCTTGTTACCGTGGCTGAGGTCGATGGTGGAATCCGCCGTAAAACACGGATGCGCCGGATCGGTCTTCGTACCCTCCTTGGGAATCAGTTCAGGCAGGCTGAGCAGTTCACCCGCAAATTTCTTATATTTTTTTGAAACCTCGCTCAACCGCCCGATAATCCCAGTATAATTGATGGTCGGCGGCAACTTTTGGCTGCTCGTCCTTGGATAACTTATCAGGGCGGCCTGGTAAAGCGCTTGGGCAATCTGTTGCGTTCGCATGGGCGTGTAGCCGAAACAGCGGTACGCCTCTGATTGCAGGAGCCCCAGATCGAAAGGTATCGGTGGCGGGCGGCGGTACTGTCTCGTTTGGATCGCCGCAACTCGGGCCGGCTTACCCTCACATGCCTCCAGCGCTCGCTCGGCCTCTGCCTTATCGAAGAAGCGAGGCGTAGCATGTTCTGCCACGAGCTCCTGCCCCTCGAGCTCCAGGAGCAGGCTCAGGACCCAGAAGGGCTCGGGTTTGAAGGCTTTGATCTCGAGCTCGCGCTCGACCAAAATTTTAAGCGCGGGGGTCTGTACGCGGCCAGCCGAAAGTTTGGCAAATCGCTGGTGCGCGGCCTCAACGGATGCGCTCATTGCCTTGCTTAAATTCATTCCCCAGTACCAATCGAGCACGTGACGGGCTATTCCCGCGTCTATGAGCTCGAAATCGAGATGGGGCATGAGCTGCTCATAGGCTTTGCGAAGATCATCTGCCGTCAGGGTCGAGAACTTCATTCGCTTCGCCCGCCCAAGTGAATCCTTGCCGCAGAGGTACCTCAAGACGTTATATCCGATCGTGCTGCCCTCGATATCGAAGTCGCAGGCACAGATGAATTCATCCGCATCCTTCGCAAGCTTCCGAATCGCCTCGGCGAACGCCCTGGCGCGCTCGGCCTTGCGATCGACCTCATAGGTAGGCATCCAATCGATTTCGTAGACCGGATAGTCGTGCATGGGCTGAACATTTTTGAGCGTATAGAGGTGACCTAGGGCCGGTACGACCACGAGCTTTTTTCCATCGCGCTCGAGTTCATAATACGGCACACCCTCGAGCTCCTGCTTTTTGGGCCTTCGCTTCGCTAAGGCCGCCGCTATTCTAGAGGCAGCACTCGGCTTCTCGCATATGATCAGCGTCTTGCCCATCCTCTCCCTCAAAACCGCGATTGATGAGTTGCCGAAAGTTAAGAGGCGAGTCTACTATAAATTGTTTGACTAGAGAGGTGACCGAAAGTAATCACATATATTTCTTGAATTAAGGATAGCAGCTCTTCCCTTTTCCAGTGGGATCGAACTAGCAGGAATACAAAGGATGACTACATTATTTCATCCAAGCTCGTTTGATGTCCACGAACTTCTCTTTTTTCAACACGTCGTAACCAAAACGGTGCCGCCCGACTCGGAGCCTGTATTGAAATTCGGGGCCTTTCCACCGTTTGATATCCACCCCGGGACGCCCTCTGAAAGGATTCTGACCGAGTTCTGCAAGAGTTTCCACACACCTTCGGGCCTGCCGGCGCGCGTGCACTGCCATCGTTTCAAGGTATGATTGCACTTGTGGCCGGAGTGCAACCCTAAATTCCGAGGCGCTCCCTGAGTTCTTCGAGCAATACATATCCCTCTTCCTCCAACGACTCGATATCTTCAAGCTTTGGAGGGCATCTGGGCAGAAGGAGTTCTAATATGCGGTCTTCTAGGATCCGCCGAATAATCGTGTCGTAGTCTTCGCCCTTCCGACCAAAACGACGCAAGAGATCGCGGGTTTCCGGCCGGATTGCTATAGTCGTTAAGCGCTTTGGCATTTTATCTA
>CAZCRN010000008.1:0-10175 GCA_964501125.1 Hadarchaeota archaeon (SeqCode)
TTTCACTGAATTAGACTTCCCCACAAAATCTTTAACAAAAATGGGCCCGGAGGGATTCGAACCCTCGACCGTCCGGTTTCTCAGAATTTTCTCTCCTATGAGCCGGGTGCTCTAACCTAGCTGAGCTACGGGCCCCGATTCCTACTTCTCGAGAAACCTAATTAAAATTACCAGTACGGCTGCGCTTTTTGTTCAAGCAAAATTAAAAGGCGCTTCAACAGAATATGGGTGGTGCGAATTTGGCGGTCAAGATTCTGGCCCATGGCGATGCTGATGGCATCTGTGCTGCAGCCCTCGCAAAAGCACGATTCCCGGAAGCCGAGGTCTGGTTCACGCGTCCCGTCACTTTTTCACGCGATCTTCAGGAGGTTCAGCCTGGAACAGCCCTCGTCATCTTGGACGTGGCCATAAGCGAGACCCATAAAACCAAAATTTTCAATCGGATGCGCGAGCTCGCAAGAAAGGACGAGGTTCTTTATATAGACCATCATCCACTTCCACCCGATACACTAAAAGAAGACGTTCCCGCGACGGAGTTCGCACATGAGCCCGGCGCAAGCGCCTCGGAGCTCACCTTCAGACTCTTCGCACCTGATATAGATCCCGACCTCGACCGCGTTGCGCTCTGGGGCGCAATCGCAGACTACGCGGAAGGGACCGACTTGGTGCGAGATGGTTTGAGCAAGTACGACCGGCGAACCATTTACATGGAAGCCGGGTTGCTGAGCCAAGCGCTCGGTGAGGCAGCCGGCGATTACCACTACAAGCGCGAGGTCGTGTTGAAGCTCGCGGGGGGTGTTCCCCCATCGGAAATACCCGAAATAGTAGACCGTGCGCTAAAGGCGACAAAGCGGGAGTGGGATGTCTGGGAGTATGTGAAGACCAATGTCGCGCGCGAGGGCAACATCGCGATCATACGCGATTTACCCTCCGGCAGCCTCGGCAAAGCCGCGCTCTACGCACTTGGCGTGACAGGTGCAGATGTTGGGATCTGCACACGCGTGAGCGAGGACGAGGTAGACATGAGCTTAAGGCGCAGGGTCGGGGCGAAAATCGATCTAAATACCCTGCTCAGGCAAATCGCTGCGCGTGTTGGCGGTTCCGGCGGCGGTCACGAGGGGGCGGCGGGTGCATCGGTTCCGCTGGACAAGTTCGATGATTTTCTGGAGGCTTTCAAGAAAGAGATAGCACCAGTGATAAGCAGGGATCTAACGCTCAGAAGGTAATCCAGCAACTCATCTTTAAGCGCCGGGGAGAGGACTCGAACCTCCGACCGCTCGGTTGCTGTGCACAAGCGCGTCGTTCGAATTTTTGGAGGTTCGTTCTTCATCCGCGCCGTGTTTAACAGCCGAGCGCTTTCGGCGAAGCAGCCAATGCTAGCTTCCCTACCTACTGAGCTACCCCGGCGGGAGATAATTTGTTGGACTTCACTATAAAGTGCTTCGCTACTTGAGCCCAAGCTTTGCAGGCAAATACTCCTTCACAACGTAAGCCAAGCCATATTTGGAGAATGCCTGTTGTTCCGCCTTCTTCCCAAGTTCAAGCATCTTTTTTATCTCAGACTGCCAGAACTCGCTCGAGTAACGCGGATCCTTCTGCAATTGCTTCAGGCGGTTGATGTCGAGCTCACGGAGCTGGTCGGTCGGTAGTTTGTACTCCTCAATGTCAGTAGCAGTAACCCCGATGAACTGCGCGTCGGGGACCGCTAGTTCATGATTGATAAACGCAAGCTTGGCGCTTCCCGAGATAATAACCATCGCTATGTGGAAGCCGAACGGGTCACCGTCGCAGAAAAGGTAAACCGGCAAGCCGAGTTCTTGATTCGCACGCTTCAGGAACCGTCTCGTAGCCCGAGCCGTTTGTCCCTTCAAACCAACTATTAGCGCATCGAATTTTTTCCACGCTTTCTCCTGAACCAATCGATGATACATGCCCATGGTCTCAACTGCGATCACGCGCTTTGCCCTACACCTCGTGAACTCGACGTCATCGATGGTAGGCGGAATCGTATAACCGCTGCGTCCGGCCTTTGTTGCATCGATGACCACACCATCTTCATCCACTACCAACCGCCCGTACACGGCCGCGCCATCCTCT
Organism: Hadarchaeota archaeon (SeqCode); assembly: GCA_964501125.1. Taxonomy (GTDB): domain Archaea; phylum Hadarchaeota; class Hadarchaeia; order Hadarchaeales; family CAZCRN01; genus CAZCRN01. Next base: position 2,098 of record CAZCRN010000008.1, read on the forward strand.
TCTGGCATCAGGGCAAGGTCTTCGCGCTTGAGCCCAAACATCGCCTCGATATCCTCAACCGTGACATCCGATTCTCCCTGATCACCAAATGGCCCAGCTTCCCAACCCTCGGCCGTGTAATACATCTCTCGCAGCGTTGCAAATTTGCCCGAAGTAATTAGATCCTTGCAGAAATCAGCAACGCACATGGTTTGCGCAAATTTCTTGATATGCCCGACATTTGCGGCAGAGCGCACGCCGTAATGCTTACCGAGCACATAGTATCGGTTGGCCTCGTCGTAGATGATATTTGAGGTACTCCGCGACGGCAATTTCAACCGCGGCGGTCGGGCCCGCAATATGTCGTTGACGATCTCGGCCCCAAACGCCGAGAGTTTCTCCTTAGCTTTCCTCTGGCTCGGCCTCTTCTTCCTCTTCGGCACTTTCAACACCCGCTACTTTTTTTAGCAGAGGCTTTATATCTGGCTCCTTTGTTCCAGCTAAACTCGCGGCCTTTTTCGCGATCACCGGTAGGTACCGCTCGAAGATGCCAGCGCGCTGCTCTCGTTCCTTTATGCGTATCTTCCTATACAGGTGCCGCTTGAGCTCTCGCGCGACATCCATGATCGCGCTGCGCACTTCCTCGTACACATCGGGGTCATCTGCAACCGATTGCTTTCCCGCCGATGTGTATGGCACGTACGCTGAAACCACGTTGACAAAAAGAGTCAAAGGTGCGGTCAAAATATCAACGCCATAGCGGCGCCAGTCGATGCTTCTGACAGCGGCAGTTATGGCGCAACCGCCTTGGTCGAATATTAGGGGGGCACGATTGGCAAATCTAATCAGCTCCAAACCCTCGGCTTCGGCTTCGGCGCCCTTGCCAGCACCGCCGCCATATGCTATTCCGGCCTCGACGATGAAGGGAATGCCGCCACGGTAAACCTTCGGAGAGCGGGTAACCGCGTGGACGAATTCGGGATTGAGGATTTGACGCATGCCTTTCTCTATATCTTCAGCTCCAATCGGGCGTAGCCCGGCCGTTGGCGGGGCCATGAATTTGATTTGCCTGAACGCAGCGACGATTTTTTCCGCCTCCTCCCATGTCAATTCCGAGGGCTTTTTGTCGAGGTCGACTTCCGAAAGTCTGCGTATTTCTTCGACCTTTCCCTTTGACACGCGTGAGAGATCTGAGGTTAGAAATCCAGCAACCGTTCGGCCCTTCGTGTACTTGGCCAAACTCAGCAAGTCATCGGCGGTCACGCCCCATGGGTGCGGTGGCATCGATCGGGGACGCTCGGGCACCTCCTCGGTGGCGCGTTCAAATGTGGTTAGGGTTCCATCTGGCTCGATGAATGTGATTTGGACGTGGGGATTAGCCATAGCGGTCATCCGTAGGTAGTTAAATGGACCATACCGCGAGCGCATATAGGCAACATCCTTGACTTCTAGCTCCACCCGCGTCCCCCGCCACTTCCCCTTGGATTTCTCGCTGTTCACGATCTTGCCCTCATTCCGGTCGACGTCGATCATGACATCGGCACGGACCACTTGGCCATCTCCGGTCGATGTGAATACGGCGGTGGGTTTGCCGCTAGTTATTTGGGAAAACATCACTGAGCCAGAGATCCCAATCCCTTGCTGACCACGACTCTGCATGTTGCGATGGAGCTTTGTGCCAGCCAGCATCTTGCCGAATACATCGGGTATGTATTTTTCAGGTATGCCGGATGCGTTGTCCTCGATTATGATTTTAAAATGCTGGGGGTCTTCATCGATACGTTTTATCACGACCCGAACCGCGGGCAACACATTCGACTCCTCGGCAGCGTCGATGGCATTTGTCACCCCCTCGTGCACGACTGTGGTAAGGGATCTTATCTTGCCCGTATAACCCAACATCGCTGCATTTTTACGGAAAAACTCGCTTACACTGTGCTCTCTGAACTCTTTAAATAATTTTTTTGCCATAGTTTCCAAATCATTCACCTTTCATAGCCTCTTTTGTCTCACGTGGCCTATTTTTTATCTTTTTATCCAAAAGCCCCTTAATTTTACCCCAATTTTTTGATTCTGCACTATTCCAGTAGGTTTATGAGCTTAAAAAGGTTTCTGGGGAGAGAGGTGACCGAAAGTAATCTACCTGCGCCAGAGCTCGGCAGCACGGCGTTTGAGCTCTCGGCGCTTGCGCTCCAAAAAACCATAAACCGCAGAGTGCGGTGCACCTCCCAGCAACATCCCAACCGCTTCCCGGGCTACCGCCAGCTGCTCGGCCGTACCTATGAATGCGATGGTCCTGCCATATACAGACACGTATGCTCCCGTGGTTTCCTCGATTATTCGGCGGGTTTTTCCGGCCTCCCCGATCACCCTGCCCTTGAATCTGACCAGCACCTTTTCGGAATCGCCGACGTAGTCGCTGATGTCAATTACTTCGAAGTACATGTCTTCATCAAAAAGGCGGAATGCTCGCTCCGGGCTGAAGCCACGCGCAATCGCATTTAACACGTCTCTTGCGCACAGAAGGCCCAGCGGATCATCTCCCACCAATTCAATGACAACCTCCCCGGTCTCGCTGTCGAAAGTCAGCTTGGTCCCAGTTTTGCGCTCGATTTCGCGCTTGATCCTACCACCCGGGCCGACCGCTACTCCAACCCGCTCTTTTGGCAACCGGAAATGTTTCATGCCTATCAAACCGGTTTGAACTCAAACATGATGCGGTGATTAAAGGGGATCTTCAAATGCCCTGCTGCCCGAGGGCTCAAGTTTTCCAACGTACTTTCCATGGAGGTCATCGTACCCTCTGCTCACCGCCTCGTCCATGGTGTAAAACAACAGTTGGCAAATGCGCATACCAGGATAAAGCTTCACGGGGGCCGGATTCATGTTGAGGATTTCAAGCGTGACAGGGAACGGCCGTTTGGAACCAGATCCGGGGTGCACGTGACCAGATGATATGTGAATGAACACGCCCATTCGGGCAATAGATGATCTGCCCTCGATCGATGCCACAAGATCGTTTGGCACCGCGATTTTTTCATGGGTTATCCCCAGGACCAACTGGTTTGGCTGAATGATGAACGGCTCGCCTTTCGTATCCACGAGTTCGGTGTTTTCCTTTATCGATTTTTCATCGGTTGGATCGACTAAGCTCGTGTCCTTGAATATCCTGAATTTATTGCCGAGCCGGAGGTCTATTTGGCTTGGCCCAATTAATTTTTCATCAAAAGGATCAATTACAATCCTCTTTTGTCTCACATATTCGCGAATTTGGTCGCCCGATAGGATCATTCGCCCAACTCCAAATTCTTGTTGTGGGCATCGGCAAAAACATTGTGGTACGAGTTCACTCGCCTTTGATCTTTGTGAACAATTCGATTGGTTCGGAGGTTTTCAAACCTAATTTGCGGAAATAGTTCACTAGATTACTGAGGTCTCTCAACAGCAATTCATTGGACATCGGATTGGCGATGTCGGTTGCTAACGAGAAATCGATTAGCACGGGCTCTGCCCCCACCAAAATATTATATTCGCTGAGATCTGCGTGTACCAATTCAGCCTTGCGGTAGAGTGTTTCGACGGAGTTTAGCAATTTATCAAACGCCGCTTGCGGATTTTCGGGGCGCTGTTCCTTCATGCGTGGATACGGGATGCCTTGCTCGCCGATGAACTCCATGGCCAATACATTATTTTCAAAATCTATTGGCTCGGGGGCACACACACCCGCTTGGTGGGCGCGCTGCAGGTTCTTGTACTCTCTGGACACCCAAGTTCGGATGATGTGGCGGCGATCCCGGCGAAATGTCTTGAAACGGGGGTCGCCCACTAAGTAGCGATACATCGTCTTGAAGTCGGATGTCGCGATGCGGTAAATCTTAATTGCCACGTAATTGCCTCGCTTGTCTAGTGCACAAAAGATATTCGCCTCTTTGCCGGTGCTCACTGCACCGTAAAGGGCGTCGAAGACACCTTTGTGAATCATGTGATAAAGCGTCATGAGGGTGGAACGATCGAAAACATCCGCCATTATTTTGTAGGCTTCTGAGTCCTTCTCGAGCCTCTCCACTTTTCGGCGTTCGAGCTTACGCAAGAGGGATTCAAAATCTGCGGCCAAAATAAGCACCTAGGTTATTCCGAGTCCTTTCTTCGATAACCATCCGACTTGCGTCCGGGTATAGCAGTATACTATGTCGCCTTTCTCCTTGCTTTGAACTGACCATGGGCGCACGATGACTACATCATTTTCTCGCACCCAGAGTCGCTTGCGAATCTTACCGGGAATTCTGCACATCCGAACGTGGCCGTCCTTGCATCGAACACGCAAACGATCGAAACCAACCATTTGCTCGACGAGACCTAAAACCTCGCCTTCTCGCGGCACCCTCAATCGCTCGATCTGCTCCTCTGAGGTCAGGGCCTTATCGCGGCCTTTTGGCACCCAGGCCCCTCCGAGCTTTTTTATCCCAGAGTAAACGGTTGACGCCTCCAAGCATCGCTTGCACGCTGGCCATGATGATATCGCCGCTTGTGCCCCGCGAAGTGACGACGCGTTTGCCATCCGTTAGCTTGACTACTACATCAACGACTGCATCACTACCACCCGAGATCGCGTCGACGTGGTACTCCTGCAGCCGTATGTTTGACATTTCCTCGACGACTTTGCGGATGGCGCTGATTGCAGCATCTACGGGCCCAACGCCGACCCCCGATTCGGTGAGTTCCTTACCCTCGAAACTCAGCCGTACCGATGCTGTTGGAGTGACTTTATTACCACTTACGACGGTGAGCTCCTCAAGCTTGACGATATCCTCTAGAGCACGACCCATCACTGTATCGACGATCGCTCGCCACTCCACATCGGTGACCCGCTTGCCGCGATCACCCAGCTTCTTGACCTGCTCGAATATTTCTGAGACTTGTTCCTTCGTCGGTTTCAAGCCCATTCGCTGCAGCTCACTTCGGATAGCGTGAGAGCCAACGTGTTTACCGAAGACCAACCTCCTACGCTGCCCCACGACCTCCGGGGGCAGGGGTTCATAAGTCGGCGGATATGCGAGCACGCCGTGCGTGTGAATTCCTGCCTCATGTGAAAATGCATTCTCACCGACGATCGCTTTCGTCGGCGATACCGGCAGACCCGTATGGTGTTCGACCAAACGGGAGACGTCGTATAGTTTCTTGAGCTTGACATTTGTCTTAGCACCGTAAAAACGCGATAATCCAAGGACGACTTCTTCCAGCGCGGCATTCCCAGCCCGCTCACCCAATCCGTTAACCGTTACATGGACCTCCTGAGCACCAGCTCGAACTGCGGCTAGCGTATTCGCGGTGGCCATCCCGAAATCATCGTGGCCGTGGATTGCCACGGGGACTTTGATCACTTTCACCAGATCGGCGAAAAGCTCATACATTTGCTCGGGTGTAAGTACCCCGACTGTGTCGCATACGCAGACTCGCTGTGCCCCCTCTGCGATGCCGGCCAAGAAAACCTCTTTTAGAAACTTCGGATCCGATCGGGTTGCGTCTTCCGCAGAGAGCTCGACGATCAGCCCATGATCGAGAGCATAGCGAGTCATATCGACTGCCATCTGCTTGAGCTGGGCTCTGGACTTCTTGAGCTTGTACTTCAGGTGGATATCCGAAGTGGGCAGGACTAGATGTATGCTATCCACATCGCATTCAAGCGCAGCATCGATATCCGCTTTAACACCTCGCGCGAAACTGCAGATCTCGGCGTCTAGACCGGCCCCCGCGATTAGCTTGATGCCCTTCCGTTCACCCTCAGAGGTTATGGCGGCTCCAGCTTCGATTATGTCCACGCCGAGGTCATCGAGGGCCCGAGCTATCTCCAGTTTCTGCTCTGGAGTCAGGGCTACGCCTGGTGTTTGCTCACCGTCTCGCAAAGTCGTATCTAAGACCTTCACTACACGTCTTTTTGCCATTCATACCGCCTGCTACACTATTTTGCATTATAAGGTATTTAACGTTCTATAACACATCGTTGGTTCGGAGATCGCTTGCCTAGGAAAATCTTCATCAGTGATTTTATAAGGCAGGTTGGGCGGGAGCTGAAGTTGCCTAAGCACATCCGAATATTCGATACCACCCTTCGCGATGGTGAGCAGACCCCCGGGGTTTCGTTTACACCCGATCAAAAGTTGCGCATCGCCTGTCAGCTCGATAAGTTGGGCGTCAACACGATTGAGGCAGGGTTCCCGATCGTATCGGAAGGTGAGCGAAAGGCCGTGAGTGAGATAGCGAAGGCTGGGCTAAATGCTGAAATCTGCGCGCTAGCCCGGTGTACGAAGAATGATATAGACGCAGCGCTCGAGTGCGGCGTCGATTGCGTTCACATATTCATAGCCACATCCGACATCCACCTCAAGCACAAACTCAGGATAACACGTAAGGAGGCGCTCAAGCGCGCGGTGGAGTGTGTCAAGTATGCAAAGAGGCGCGGAGTCGTGGTCGAGTTTTCTGCCGAGGATGCCACTCGGACAGACCTCAAATTTCTGAAACAAATTTATCGGGGCGTCGTCAAGGCTGGAGCCGATCGAATAAACGTACCGGATACGGTCGGCGTGATTACCCCTCGCGGGATGCATTATCTAATAAGCCAGTTGAAGCAGGTCATCAAGGTTCCCATAAGCGTGCACTGCCATGACGACTTCGGGCTTGCGACTTCAAACTCGCTCGCTGCAGTTGAGGCAGGCGCGGAACAAGTTCACGTTTGTGTGAATGGGCTTGGTGAACGAGCTGGCAACGCGTCGCTCGAGGAGGTCGTAATGGGACTACGAGCGTTGTACGGTGTCAAGCCCGAGATTCAAACTAAGTTGCTCGTGGAAACCTCCGACTTACTGGAGCGGATGACGGGCATAGTGATGCCACCGACCAAGGCAATCATCGGTGATAACGCCTTCGCTCATGAAGCTGGCATTCACGTGCACGGAGTTCTGGCTTTCCCAGGAACCTATGAGCCGATGTCCCCCGAGCTTGTGGGCCGCCGGCGTATGTTGGTACTCGGCAAGCATGCAGGGGTTCGCTCGGTAAAGAGGCAGCTGAAAGAACTTGGCATAAAGGTGACTAAGGATCAGCTAATGCAGATAACGAAGCGCGTCAAGGCTTTGGGCGACAAAGGGAAGCGAGTTACCGATGCTGACGTGTGCGCGATCGCGGAGAGCGTGCTGGGCGTGCTGCCTCCGGAGGAGCGAATGGTCGAGTTAAAGGAGATCACGGTTACCACTGGCAGCACAATAACCCCAACCGCCTCGGTGCGGCTCGTGATTCGTGGTGAGGAGCGGACCGGTTCGGCGACCGGTGTTGGGCCAGTCGATGCCGCTATAGGGGCGATACGAAACGTTATGAGTGAAATCTCAGAGCTCAGGCTCAAGGAGTATCATCTCGATGCCATCACGGGTGGAAGCGATGCTCTCGCTGAGGTCACGGTGAAGCTCGAGGATAAGCGTGGCAACCTATACATAGCGAAAGGTGTGCGCGAGGACGTGGTCATAGCTAGTGTTGAAGCGATGATCAACGGCATCAACCGTTACTTTGCTATGCGGAAATGAATTCAATTTTAAGTGGGGATTCGGCAAATTGTGAAGTGGGAACTTCACTCTGGGGCTTTGCTCTAGTTTAATATTTCCATGACTTTTGTGAGTTTTTCCTTTATAAAGAACCTCCGCCCAAAGGCTTGACGGGCAAATGGAACTTGTAGAGAGCGAGCGGATTCTTATCGCAGGACCAGGAGATGTCTTCGAGCTGCTCGGACAGGAAATCCGGGCCCTCAACCACGAGGTGATCAAGCTTATTTCTCTCGATTCTCAAAATAGGCTGATCAATTGCGAGACGATATCCGATGGAGCCGTTGACATAACCCTGCTTCGCCCTCGAGAGGTGTTCGAGAGCGCGTTCAAAAATTCCGCCACCTTCATAATTCTCGTTCACAACCATCCAAGCGGGAGCCCAGAGCCCAGTGAGACGGATATCGAGGTCACCAAAAAGCTAGCCCGGATCGGTAGGATGCTCGGGGTTTGGCTCCAGGATCACGTGATAACAGGAAATAATGGCTTTGTGAGCTTAAGGGCTAGGGGGATCTT
>CAZCRN010000009.1:0-10062 GCA_964501125.1 Hadarchaeota archaeon (SeqCode)
GAGGGAACTAGCAAGCAATACGTGCGCGTCGAGTACCCAGCCGTTGCAAATTACGAAGTCATGCTCGCGCTGATCCAGGCAGCCGAGCGATTGGGTCACCGCTACCACGTCGGCATAACCGCTTCGACGGATTCGTTTTATACGGGGCAAGGGAGGCCAGGGCTTGCGGGATATTCTCAATCGCACTTGAAAAACATCGTCAAGGACCTGCAGGTCGCGCGAGTCCTGAACTTCGAGATGGAAACCGCATCACTTTTTACAATTGCCGGCGTTTACGGCTTGCGGGCAGGAAGTGTTTGTGCAGTCTATGCGAACCGCGTGACGGGAAAGTTCAAGTCTGGGGCTGGGGAAATTGCAGCAGCAGAAACCGCAACCGAAGCTGTCAAAATCCTAGCGCGAATGGATCGAGCGAAGCGAAAATCAAGGAAAAAATATTGGCATCCGGCAATGAGCTGAATTTGCCGCAAGAGTTAATTCGTGCAACAGGCAGGTGTTTCAGGGTTTCCTTGAAGCGACGCGCAAGAGCTATTTTCATCGGCCCTTCGGCGCTCGATGCATTGAAACCCGGCGCTACCGGCAGGGTCCACAGCGTTTTCGAGCGGACCTTCAACATTTTAATCGGCGGTAAACTTGTAGGCATCGCACGGGCCGATGCCGCGAAAAGTCCGATCAATTTGATCACAGATATCACCCCTGACACACCCGTACCATCGCTCGTCCGAAAGGGCGCGAAAGCATCGGTGGCTGGAGATGTTCTTCAGGTCGGCGATGAGCTTACGATATATCTAAAAAACGCAGAGGTATGGAAACCGCGGAATAGAGTTACGATGGCATTGGAAATCAAAGTCATCGAGAACAACCTAGAAGTGGCCAAGAGACTCGCGAGCAATCGGAGTGAAAGTTTGGGGCAGTTATTGCCTCATATCGATGAAATCAGCTCGGGGGTGACACTTCCAGAACTTGAGCTGAATCAAGTTGCTAAGGCAGTGCTGCCACACGTTGTGAGCTTGGTAAGCGCGGTTAGATCGGAGGATTTAGATGGTGTAAAACAAAGTTCAGAAAATCTCTTGGGGCTTGGCCCTGGACTCTCCCCATCAGCAGACGATATGTTGGTCGGTTTTATGGCAGGCCTACAATGGACCGTCGATTCGCTGGGCGGAGATATTGATCGCGTTGATGTTATCAATCGAACCATCACCGCTCGCGCCGCCGAAAAAACTACACTACTGAGCCAGCAACTGCTAAGGCATGCCGCTCGGGGCGAAGTCAATGAAACGGTCCAATTATTACTGGAAGCGATCCTGGCCGGAACACCCGCAGATGTCGAATCTGCGACCAAAGAAGTTTTGACGATCGGCGAAACCTCTGGAGTAGATATGATGGTTGGAATTTTGATAGGGATGCATCTAGGCCTAAACATGCTAAGGTGACCTAATGTCGAGCTTCAGGTTCAATCGAATGGAGCTCGCTGGCTCGCTCGGCGACTTGGGGACGCTGCTTCCACTCCTGATCCCGCTCGTGGTCATCTGCGGGGTCAACGCTACACTCGCTTTACTCCTGATCGGGCTTTTCTACCTGGGGGCCGGTCTGTATTACAAGATTCCCATGCCGGTACAACCGCTGAAGTACGTGGCTGCGGCCGCGATCGTTGGTGGCCTTTCGGCTTCGGTCATCGCTGGGGCCGGGCTGATCGTCGGTATTTTTTGCTTTGCTTGGGGATCACCGGGCTGATAAATCGAATTGCCCGAGTATTTTCAAAACCGGTCATCCGAGGGATCCAAGTGGGCCTCGGTCTGATGCTATTAATCAAAGGAATTGGATTCATCACCGATTCCAAGCTATTCATCGGCGGGGAGGCAATCTCCTTCCTCGGTTTGCCCTTTAACTTGCTTGTTGGCATAATCGGGGCCTCAATCGCGGCGCTTTTATTGACAAATAAAAAACTTCCAGCAGCGATCGTCCTGATAGTATTCGGGTTTTCCATTGGTCTGGCTTTCAAAACCCCAAGCCTTGCCCTTGGCCCTCAGATGCCCTCCCTACAACTGCCTACCGCGGCTGACCTGTGGGCTGCATTCGTACTATTGGCCATACCTCAGATTCCGCTCACCCTTTCTAACGCGATAATTTCGACTTCCGAGTTTTCCAAGAAACTCTTCAAGGGAAGGGCTTCGAAGGTCTCCTGTCGGGCGCTAACGAACAGTATCGGGATCGCCAGCCTGGGGGCAGGGCTGCTCGGTGGCGTTCCAATGTGCCATGGGGCCGGAGGTTTGGCCGCCCACTATCGATTCGGGGCGCGGACGGGCGGGTCGAACCTAATGATAGGGGGTATTTTCATAGCGCTAGCTCTGCTCTTTGGGGCGACCGCGATATCGCTCCTCGGGCTCATCCCGTTGTCGATCCTCGGCGTCTTGTTGGTTTTCGCAGGCATCCAGTTGATGCGGATGCTTACCGATGTTAAGGGAAAAAGGATTTGCTCGTGGTTTTCGTCATTGTCGGGCTTGCACCCGTGACGAACATGGCAGTGGCTTTTGGGGCCGGTATAATGCTGTACTATTTGCTGAAGTGGCGAAGTCGCTGAGTATTTGTTATTCCTCGGCCACTGCCCTTAGAAATATGCCCTCTGGGTCCACCTTTTCGCGGAGGATTTTAATCTCCTTCTCAGTAGGTGGCTCCGTCTGCTCGGCGCGCGAAATGTCCAGCTCAAAACCCGTGTTCTCCTGGACTTGTTCGGGCGTTACGCCGGGGTGGTAGGACGAGAGGTACATTCGCTTCGTTCGCTCATCGAATCGAAGTACCGCGAGGTCCGTCAGCACCGCGGTTGGCCCACCCCACTTCAGACCAGCTCGCTTTCGCCCCTCGGGGCCGTCGATCCACCCTGGGCTGGTGATGTAGTCACAGCGCTCAGGAAATCTCCGCTTCTCGTGGATTGCGATGATTATCGTTCGCTTGGCTAAACACGCGATATCGCCAGCCCCACCGCTGCCAGGGAAACGAACCTTAGGGCGGTGATAATCGCCGATGCACGTCGAGTTGATGTTCCCGTACACGTCTACCTGTGCCCCACCCAGAAATCCGACGTCGATTAACCCCCGCTGTAAAATGGTGGAAAAGACGTCGAATAGGCCAGTCGCCGTTGAGGCAAAACGCATCGTCCGTGGGTCCCCAACCGACATGGGCAAGTGGGCAAGCTTGCAGTCAACCGCTCCGGCCTGAAATACTATGACACAGTTTGGCGCATGGGTATGCTGGGCGAGCATTGTCCCAAGCATTGGAAGACCCGTCCCCGCAAACACGATTTCACGATCCCGAATCTCTCGCGCCGCGGCAACCGCCATAAGCTCGAGAAGTGTATATTCCTTCGCGTATTTTGGCATCCTTTACCTCCGCTTGATTCGCGGGGCGTACCCGAGTTTTTTATCGGCTTTGAGCTTCCGAAGCCGCTCGGCGCCACCAATTTTCTTCAGGTACTCTTCCCAATCGCTCACACCGTAAACGTATTCGTCGAGAAACTTCTGAAAGGTCTCATCGTTTTTCGCTCGCTCGTGGTACATGTACAGGAACTCTGGGTCGTAATCGTAGTAGCGGAAACACGCGTACGGGTGTGCACCGTAGGGTACCTTGACGATGGCGTCCACGCGGAAGAATGGAATGTAATTGTGCTCGGGGTAATCGCGTAGCTTCTCGGGCTCCACGATCTCCTCGCATGTGACGATCAGTTTTTTAGCACACTTCGCCTGCTGCTCATCGCCGAAATTTTGCCCATAAATCCTGACTGTCCCTTGAACATCTGCTACTTGGGCATGGATAACCGTAACATCCGTTTGGATTGCTGGGAGGAGAATGATTTTGTCACCGGTGAATGGGCAATCGATGACAGCGAGCTTTTTTGAAGGGAGCTTTGGATCACCTCTCCTCGTCGCCTCGCTGAAGCCCTCCTTAGTGACTATATCGGAGCCGAGCATGGTCCGCGTTGGAATGAAGGGTATCCCCATGGCCCCAGCCGCAAACCGCAACACCATCCCGAAATTGCTGTAATCTTCCCACTCGATCAGGCCTCCTTCAACTGCGCGCCTGAACCTGGGTCCGATCCTAGAGAATGCTTCGTGGGCTTCGTACGCGAGTTCCACCCTACGGACGCAACCAGCGCCAATTAGTATATCCAAGTCACCGCCAGGAGAATGCCCGCAGAAGTGGAGGTTCTTTTTCTTCTGCCGTATCAGCTCGTGCACGAAAGCCATAGGGTGCCTTTGGGTCGTGAAGCCGCCGAGCGAGATTTGGGCTCCATCTGGGACCAGTTTCGCCGCTTCCCGCAGAGTCATGATTTTACCTTCGAGTTCTGCGGCCATCCGTTCACCTCGCCCCGAATTCTTGGAGGACATAACTATTAAAGAAACAGTCAAATTTAAAGAGGTTGTTCGGAAGCGTGAACGTAATGAGAGATGTTGCGATTATCGGGTGCGGAATGACTAAATTCGGGCGTCTCCCCGAGCAAGACCTTATGGATCTGCTCGCGGAGGCCTCGCTACGCGCGATCGAACATGCTGGTGTTGGGGAGCGAGACTTCGATTCGGCCTACGTTGGAAACATGATGGCTGGGGAGCTCGTCCACCAGACCGCGATCGCGAGTTCCCTGGTCGATCGGATTAACCTGATCCCCGCGGCAGCGGAGCGGGTTGAGAACGGCCCAGCCTCGGGGGGCTCTGCAGTCAAGAATGGATTTATGGCCGTGGCTTCGGGACTCAGCGACCTCGTGCTCGTTGCTGGAGGGGAGAAGATGACCGCTGCTGACACGGATGTTATCGGCGATCTCGTGTCGACGATGAATCACCCAACCGCGGAATATGCGCACGGGGTAACCATGCCCGCGATGGCTGCGCTCTTCACCCGCCTCTACATGGAGCGCTATGGTCTCACCGAACGCCACTTGGCGATGGTCGCCGTGAAAAACCACACGAACGGAATGAAAAATCCCTATGCCCATATCCAAAGGCCATGCACGGTTGAGGGGGCCATGAGTTCGGTCATGATCGCTGACCCGTTGAGACTTTATTACTGCTGTCCGATCAGCGATGGCGCTGCCGCAGTGGTTCTATGTCCCCTTGAAAAGGCAAAAGAGTTCACCGACAAACCAATTCGGATCGCCGGTGTTGGACATGCGAGCGATGTGCAGGCTGTTCAGGAGCGGGAGGACCCAGCAGTTCTCAAATCGGTTCAGCTCGCCTCGCAGCGTGCGTTTGAGATGGCAAAGCTTGAGCCTAAAGACATAGATGTCGTAGAGCTTCACGATGCGTTTGAAATCTTGGAGATCGTACAAAGCGAAGATGCGGGATTCTTCAAGAAGGGGGAGGGGCACCTAGCTGTTGAAAAAGGCGTGACCGCACTCGACGGGGAGCTGCCGATTAATCCGTCAGGTGGGCTAAAAGCGAGAGGCCATCCCGTGGGGGCAACTGGAGTAGCACAAATAGTCGAGCTCGTGTGGCAGCTACGCGGCGAAGCAGGGGAACGACAGGTCAAGGAGCCGAAGCGGGCTTTTGCATGCAACTTCGGCGGATTTGGAAACAACACGGTCATCCACATCTTAGAACGGGCGTGGTGAGGTGGAGCGAAAATTCACTGGCTTCAAGTGCAAGTCCTGCGGCCGAGTGATGTACCCACGCCACGACCGCTGCCTGAGCTGCAAGGGCATCGATTTCGAGGAGGTAGAGCTCGCCAAAGAGGGCACGCTGCTCACCTACACCAAGCTCTACGCTCTACCGGAGGGGATCGAGATGCCACCTCTCGTGCTCGGGATAGCAGATTTTGGCGGCGTTCGGGTGCTCGGACAGCTCATGGCCGATGATCCAAAAATAGGCATGAGGCTCCGCCCAGTGTGGGGAAAACTCCGCAAGCTGAAGGGCAAAGAAATCTGCGGGTTCAAGTTCGAACCCATAAAGTGAGGAATAAAAAGGACGAGGCGTTAGTGAAGAAGGGGATGAAATGGAAGTCGACTGGAGCAAGGTGATGAAACCTTACCCAAAGCGAAAGATTACCCTTCCGAACGGCGAGGAGATGATCGTTTATTCGCAGACCAAGGACGAAGTCGAAGAAGTCGCCGAGGCCATAATGCCGCACATAAAATATCACAAAGATCTCTTCGACCTCGTGACCTCTGAAATCATCACGGAGCTATTCCTGTGGCGGGAGAACCGACCCATCTGGGGATGCCCGCCCGAGAGCCACTTCAACTTGGTCGGCAAGGTTGGCGACGAGATAGTCGGTTGTACTAACGGTGTGCTTCGTGATCCCAAGATCGGATGCAGCCTCCACACGATAACGATGAAACGCGGGCTGCAGATAGGCGCGTACCTCTGGCCTTGCAAGCTTGAACACTACTTCGATGTGCTCGGTGTTGAAAGAGTCGAGGCGAGTGCCGAGAGCGCGATCGGGGCCCGGAAGCTCTTCCGTACTTACGGGTTCGAATCCCGCCCGCAAGAAAAGAGCCACTTCGGCGTTGCGCTAGAACTGATGACACGCGAACAATGGCAGCGGATAAAGCCTGGCAAACTCGTGGGCGAGCGGATTTAGCTACTTGTATTTTTCAGCCATCGCCCTAAGCGCTTGCTTAAAACACTCCATCGGCGCCCGTAGCACCCCAAAGCCCACGGTGCCCATGCCCGGCTCCTTGTGGGCTATGCCTGTGTTGATGAATGGCAGAATCCCAGTGTCCATGACTTTCCGGAGGTCTATGCCTCGCGGGGTGCCTTCGAAGTTCATGAATGGCAGCGTTAGCCCGCTATCCTTCGCTAGGCAAATCTCAGACATCTCCCGCGTGTAACCTACCGCATCGCTGGGGGCGCCTCCAACGACTTGAACCACTGCGGGAGCGGTCGCCGAGGCGAATCCTCCGAGGCCGGCTGTTTCGGTTATCGTGCTATCACCAATATCTGGGTTCATGTCCTCCTCCTTGAATCCCGGGAATAAGAGGGCTTTTGGAACCCCGGCTGGCGCGACGAACCACCGATTGCCAAGCCCGCTCACTCGAATGCCGAAGTCCGTACCATTGCGAGCCAAAACCGTGACCACCGTGGAGTGCTCGATGTTGTGCGCGGCGTCCATGGTCGCCTTGCACGCTGGCATCACCAAGTTCAGGAAGAAAAGGAAGTTGTCGCCGATGAACTTACTGACTTCCGTTATTTCCCGCCTGCTGAAGCCCGTCGCCGCTAGGTAAGGGGAGATTAGTTTTAAGAAGATGAGGGTACTCGCGACGTTGCGGCAGTGGCACTCGTCGCCCATGTGGAGCGCTTGGGCCACGATACTCTTGAGATCGATCGGACCCGAAAGCCGCAGTACCTCCTTGAGCACGGGCGCAAGTGTCTGTTCCATCCACTTCAGCCGCTTGATCACCTCGTCGCCATAAGCACCGTAGCGTAGCACTTTGCCCAGTCCCTCATTGAAGTTGCAATAAGCGCGGTTCCCGTGCTCCTTGTTCTCAATTATGAAAACCGGCATTGAGGGCGAGATGATTCCGGCCATCGGGCCAACTGAATCATGCTCGTGGCACGGGGCGAACTCTATCTCACCGCTCGCGGCTATTTTTTCGGCCTCCTCGATGGTTCTCGCTCGCCCTTCGTAGATCAGTGCACCCATCACTCCGCCACGAGTCGGGCCTGACATTCGCTTCCACTCGATCGGCGGCCCTGCGTGTAAAATCATGCGCTCGGTCATTCCCGGAATTACATCTTTCGCGATCCCAATGCCAACTAACACGGGTTTCGCGGCAAGAATTTTCTCCACCGCCTTTCGATTCGCCCCATCTATCTCGGGCCGGTCGAGTTTCTCCAATAATCTCGCTAGCTCCGGATCACCGCCAGCTGGCGGGCGCCAGTCGACGTGAACAACATCAGCACCTTGGGCTAGCAGATCATCGTAGAACGACCGCAAGCCAACATTGATCACCTTGATCTTCTCGCGTAGGATTTTCATTTGAGCTTCCTCCATACCTTGCCACGGGTCGCGATCAGGGCTGCCAATCGTGCTGCTTGAGCGTTGCTGGACATCACGACTGCGCCAACAGCTTCGAGTTTTTTCCTTTGTGCATCTAGGCCTTGTGGGTCTTGAGGTGTGCCGCAAATTGACACCACAATGGGCAAGTATCGTTCGCCACGCTTCGCAATCGCTCTCGCTTTTTCGATTGACTTGACCAACTCGCCAGCCGGGTCGGGATGCGTGCCATAGCCCAGCACCAAGTCGAGCAGGATTACTGCTGTTGCTGGATCTTTAGCCTCGCGTAACAAACGCTCCCGTCTAAATCTAAAATCGATCATGGGATGAGGCACGCCGCGGGTGAAATCCTCAGTACCCATGTCCACGCAAGTGTGGAGCTTGCTTCGGTGCACATCGCGTAGCTTGAGCTTGGATTTCAGCGGGATGTTTGAGTACACGTCGCCGACAAGCCCTCGAAGGATTAGCATCACCTCACTGCAGAAGGTCCCGCCAGAGAAAAGCCCGCGGATGTATTTTTGCTTCGGGGTAAGACGCTTCGACTCTCGCTCGACAATCGCTTTAATCTCCGTATCGCCAAGCGTGAATAGGACTTCTTTAGGTTTCTCACGCCGCGCTAGCGCAATGGCTTTTGCTGCAGCATCTTCAAGCGTGAAAGCTGGTGTTGCCCCAGCCCGCTTGATAGTCGCTGGGTCGCCACCTATGAAATCAACGACGACGGGCTTTTTGATCCGCTTGATAACGCTCAAAACTTTTTTCGCCGTCTTCGGTGCAGGGGGCTTCGAGATCACGACCAGAACGCGGGTTTGCTCATCGGCTTCGAGGGCTTTTAATCCAGCGATCATCATCGACCCGCCGACAGCATCCGAAAGATCGCGGCTGCCTGTGCCAATCGCGTGCGAGAGGCCAACCTCATTTATCAGCGACGCGACCTGTTGGATTCCAGTTCCAGCCGCACCGACGATCCCAATCGGTCCGCTCCGCACGGCGTTTGAAAACCCGAGCCCGACTCGGCTTATGATCGCGGTTCCACAGTCTGGGCCCATCACGAGCAAGTCCCGCTCGCTCGCAAATCGTTTGAGTTTCACCTCATCTTCGAGCGGCACATCGTCGCTGAAAATCATGACGTGCTTTCCAGCCCGCAGGGCCCGCATAGCCTCTCGCGCAGCAAACGCCCCCGGGGTTGAAATTAGTATGAGATTCGCATCGGGGATTGCGGATGTGGCTGCGCCGAGTGTTTTGTAAATGACCTCGCCGCGCTCTACCGCAGGTCTCTCGGCAAGCATGGTCTCAACGGTGGTCATCGCTTCCTCGGCTTGTTTGGGAGTGGCAGCATCGACAGCGACAATCAAATCGTTTGGACCTGCGCCCTTGATCTCGTCAGTTAGTAGACCAGCGTCTTGTAGCAATTGCTTGTTGTTTTCCGTAGCCATCATCGCCGACGCTTTGCGCACGCCCTTAAGCTCTTCAAGCTGCTTTGAGATGCGCATTAGCACAACCGAGTCGCGATAATCGTTCTTGCGCACCAAGCTACGGACGACCAGCTCACCAGCCCCAGCTAAATTATGGGGTGGGCTATAAAACTCCAACGCTGTTTAATGCCCCACGATCATTTTAATGCTGACTAGCAGCAGCACGATGCCGAATATCCTCATCAAGACTTCAGCTGAGATAGCGTGAGCTAGCTCCGCTCCAACCACGGCACCGATGATTGCTCCAACGGCCATCAGCAAAGTCGCGTTTAGGTCCACGCTTGCATGCATGTGGTGGGTCAAAGCCCCAACGAGTGCGATCGGAATTATCACCGCCAGCGAGGTTCCAATCGCTAGCTGCATGCTGTAGCCAAGCGCTAGGGCGAGCACCGGGACCATGATGGACCCTCCTCCGATGCCCAGCAGTCCGCTCAAAACTCCCGCTACCAAGCCCAGCCCAGCAAGTGCGAGCGTTGCAAGCATCTTCCACCTCACATCCACTTGACGCGCTTGCATAAAGCAGTAACCATTTATCATGGCTTGTAAGTTAGGAGTAGGGGGTGAATGCAATCTAGGCTTAGGCGAGCGATTAGTTTGAGCGTCGCGCTGA
>CAZCRN010000010.1:0-9224 GCA_964501125.1 Hadarchaeota archaeon (SeqCode)
TTTAACTTCAACTTTGCGGGCGAGATCGTGTTTTATCAATAGCTCTGCGCTGCGTTTGGGTAGGCAAGCTATCTCGCCGCTTTTGAATGGGCCATACTGCCGCATATCGTCGCCCATGATCTGCGGTATTTCTGATAAAACCATGAGCGTCACATTGGTCGCCTCGGGAGGTGCCGTGACGGCCACCTCGCCACGGATCGCTGGAGTAACGAGCTGGGTTCGCAATTTCTCAAGAACTTGCCGGATCTCGCCAAACGCGTAGCGTTCGCGCTCCAATAACGAGCTGGGTAAGCGTCCTTTTGATATCTCACCAAGCGCTTTAAACGTGCGCGATAGGTGAATCTCCCGTACCATTTCTAAAACGTTGCGAAGTTCCTCCCGAAGCAACTCGCATCGTAACTCATCGCCACGACCAAGCTCGCGATTTAACTCGGCAACATGCCTCGCTACATCTGAATAGAACTCGTCTGGAAGTTCCGTAAGCTCCCGCGAGGTCTTTTCCTTCATCCACGCCGTCTTGATGTCATCTAAAGTAAATCTTGCCATTAGTGTGCACGCTCGCGTACAAATTTTGGGACTGCATCCTCTGGGGAAAAGCGCTCGATGTCGCGAACCAACATGCACTTCATGCTCACCCCAGAGTGCAGACTCGATGGCAACCGAAGTATACGTTTTGTATCGATCGTGACCTTGCCATCGGTGAACTCCGAATTTATCCGAGTCAAAAACTCCAGCAGCTGCCTGAAAGTCTTCGGTCCCATGCCTTCAAAACTTTCGAGCTCTTCAAGCCGACCACGTCGTACCGCAGCTAATACCCTTTCCTTTTCTTCCATAAGTCGCTGGGCCAGCGGCTTTCGCATGCCGCGCACCTGTAAAAGCCCTTGCTCATCTAGTCGTTCCATAACGTGCGCAACGCGCTCACGAAATACTCGCGAATAGCCCAGCGCCATCGTCACATCTGTTGGTATTACACTGCCGGTTACATATTCGACAAGTTGAGCGCGCTCCGCTTGCTCCAGGGCCATTACCACTTCGTCCGTTACCCGTACGTGATACCCGCGGCCCGAATAGACGAAATGGATGCTATGTAAATCTAGGTCTAAACGTAATACTTCGGCGAACGAAATCGCTACCTGGCGGGCCTCGTCCAAACATCGCTCACACACTCTTCCGTCCGAGCAGCCACAAGTTTTGAGCGGCAAATCCTTCGCATCCACATCGAAAGCCAACTCCGATTTCAACCACCCCTTCCGCATGGTCGGCTGCTCGTAAAACGCGACGCTCGTATAAACCGCATACGGTGCTCGGTGACGTAAGAGATCGGTTAACTGCTCAACCGTCATGAATTGATTGTATCTGTGGCTCGGACCTGTTCCATCATAATCGAAACCGAATTCACGCAACGAAAGTGTGTGGAGGATAAAATCGGGTAAATCTCTCTTGCTCCACTCCTCGGTGTAAAATCGTCGTCGTTCCTCAGGTGTCGCCTCTCGCATCTCCACTTAATCACCAACTCGCAATCTCGCTTGCTCTGCCAGGGACCGATAATAGTACGTGAGGGGGTTCTTTATTTTACGGCAAAGTTCATCGGGATCGCAAAGCGTCGGGGCGGACATTGTCACTTTTTTACAGTTTGGCGTTCGATACCACTTCGATTTTCCGGAATCCTCGAGGCGAGGTTCAGTAGTCATACCAAATCCCATTTTAGAAAATATGTTTTCCTTCTCCTGCGGTTGATCCTGGAAGAGTGGTGGATTGCATCGTTCTGCCGCCTCAAAAATTAGCGGTGCAATCTCATCACGTACAATGGAAATGTTATCGATGAAATCCGCCATTCGTGTTATCGCCCTACCTGATGGCGACACGCGGGCATACGATAGGAAAGAGGTCAATAACATCGAGATCGCGTAGTTCCTTACTCCGGCCCCAACCCCAGCGAGGACTTTTTTAATGCAGGGTGGAAAAGATTCGGGGCGAAGTCTGCCGCGTGGCACTCTAGCAAATCTCTCGCGCAACTCAACTTCTGGTGGAAGAAGTGCTGCAATTTTTTCACCGACATCCAAAAGTGATTTAGCTGGCACTCCTCGATCGGAAAAACGCTCATATACGGATGAAATGTATTCTTCAGTCTTCACGGCAATGAAATTTGCATAGAAATCCCACAGCTCACGGGGGGTTATGACTGCCCACCCATCGACTATGTATAACTTGGTCAAGTCCACTCGGCGGTGCTTCAACAGTGGTGCAAGGTCTATCCATCGTACGGCGTATTTTGGCATGTATTGCGCAAGCACGCGATCATCAACGACTTGGATCTCATCTTCGGCGAGACGTCTATCGCGCAACTTGAAGTAATCCTCTCGGGGAATTTCAATATTGCGTAGCTTTACTCCCCCATCGTGCTCCAATTCCATGAACTTAAACGAACGTCGAACCGTGTTCAAACAAAAATCCTCATAACCACGCTTGAAGAGGTCATACATTCGATACTTAATGGTCTCACGAGTTGCCTCGGTCACCAAACGCGTTTCTCGTGAATAAGGGAAAGATACAGCCGCCACCCCCTGGCAGGCCAAATAAAATGATAAAACATCTGCACGAATGGATTCGGGATCAAAATTTACGACCATCTCCTTACCCGATTTCCATCGCATACGTTGAATTGCGCGGTCAACGGTTTCTTGAGGTAGCGAATCTAGAGGGGGGGCTGTTTGTACGATTTCCTTAGCCTCGCGTGCAAATGGGTCCAGCACTGCCGCATACTCGGGAACAATCATGTCACCGCCTACTCCGCCTCGATCCGTGGGGCTAATAGGAACTGGAGCTTTCCCTTTCCCTCCGCGATTGGGAAATTGAGTTGAATAGGTAAATTCGAGCCCAGATTAACGGTGATCATATCGGTGGAGCTCGCTGCTCTAGTCATGTTGACTAAATAACTTATGTTAAACATCGCGCGAGCGGGTTGCTTAACACTCAATTTTGCGAGTCCTGCATCGCCCTTGCGTAATTTTAGCTCGGTGGTCCCTTTGTCGCTCTCCGTATACATGATGAATTCATCCTTATTCAACGAAAATTTCACATTGTCCCCAACTATCTCAGCGTCGCGTAAACCATCTTGAATCGCTCCCGCGGCCACGTTCGCCGATGCTGTAAAATCTAATTTCGGTTCGGGCAACTCGGCCTCTTTGATGTCGATCAATGGCAAACTGAATCGCCTCGTGGATACACCTTTGAAGGTCAGCTCCAAACGATTCTTTCCCTCGTCGAATGCGAGTATTAACTCATCTTCCGCTTTTGCTCGCCCCATGATCTTGTTCATTTCCTGCAAATCGATGCCCAAAACAATTGGCTGCTTGACATCATATTTGACAAATGCTGCCTTCGGCAACTCAAAATCGACCAACGCGACGTGAGAAGGGTCCATTGCCTTCATCCTTATTCCATCAGGCGTGAGCTTGAAAGCCGCCTCGTCGATGAGATTTGCTATCGCGCTAATACAAGTTTTCCAGAGCTTCGAATCCTTCATGTGAACTTCGGTCACGATCTCGCCTCCTTAAGTTATTGTTCAAGTTCTCTTTCAAATTTTTTCAGCTCCCGCCTAACCTCTTCGTATAGCTCAAGGTCGAGGCGATCGGCCTTTTGGACTATTTCCGCATGCAACTCGTGGCCGCCGCCGATATTAAGTGGGGTTCCAAACACCCTAACTCTCGAACCCACATAGACACCCTCGACCATCCCCGGGTCGTCGAAAACCACGGTGATGCGACCGGAGCCATCATCCAGCACAAACTCGGCTTCTTTCTTGTCGACCACCGTACCGAAAAGTCTAACGCGCACATCGCCCATTTTTATTTCTGAAATCTTTCGGGGCTTCGCAGGCTCCCTGCGCGGCTGAACAAATTCCTCCATTCAAACTCCTCGATCCAACCTCGCATCTTACGTGCGCATTGCCTTTAAAGCCATTTTGGGGGGGAGGTCACCGAAAATAATCCCGACCTAAGAGTATTCTCTCCAAGTATGGCTGCACTTTACACAACGGTAGAAGCGCGTCGATGGCTCATCTGCTCCGCGTGTTTGTACCAGCCACCAGTATGCCGTACCATGGCCACATTTCGGACATCGGGTTCGTGTAGTTGGCAACGTCGGCTTTATTTCTTTCTCGATCACTGCCACCGCTTCCCTCTCCCTCCCTAGCTTGGCGAGCTTGTACTTCTCGGGCTCGATGGCTTTCGTAGCATACCCACACCCGCTGCATACCAAAACCGGGGCACCCTCGATCTTTTTTGGTAGCATAATACTACCGCACTTCTGACAAAACTCCATGAGCTCACCTCAGCCCTGCATCTTTTAGCATCTGGGCGTGATCGAATGCTAGCTCGTCCCATGGGATATCCTTAAAGGCCCGCGCCTCCGTGACGTCGCTGCCCGCGACCAATTTGCCACCGACTTGTTTCGCTAGGAAGCATAGCGAGATCACGTGAGCACGTGGATCGCGGTTCGGATCCGAATACACACCAATTAGCTTATGTAAATTTACCTCCAGGCCTGTTTCCTCTCGCGCTTCGCGTATGACCGCGTCTTCAACTCGCTCACCATAATGCACGAAACCCCCAGGCAGTGCCCACTTACCTCTGAATGGTTCTTGGCCTCGTCTGACTAACACTACTCCTTCAGACATTTGGATTACAACGTCGACCGCCAGCAATGGTCCGCGCTCCATTCACGCACCCCTCACCCAAAGCGATATGTAACCAAGCTTTGGAATCCAAAAGATTACCTTGCCTTTTATTTGATCCGCTCTAACCCACTCCCCCATAGCCGTGGGAGCGTCGCCCTTGATCCAGAATTCCCACGTGCCATCGATCGGTCTTCTCCACTCGTTTGTCCGTTCATTCACGACTACCCTGTGAACTATTGTTCTCCCAAACCTCGCTTCGTAAATGACTATATCGTTTTCTCGGATTGCGTCTTCTCGGGTTGGGTCATCAATGCCTCTAATTATCAATAAGTCTCCCCGCTCGAAGGTCGGCTTCATGCTGTCTGACTCAACCGCCAACAGCGGTGTGCCGGTCTGCAAAGCGAGTATCAAAACGCCCGTGATCCCAAAATAAAGAACTGCCACTATCAAGAGGCAAATGAATAATTCACGTATTGCTCGGTGTTTAAGTACGCAATAGCACTTGCGCTTGAGGGTTCGAGCCAATTTTATAGCTCTCTTGCGTTTCCTGCGAGGCATTCACTATACTCTCCCAACGCTTTCGCCGCGCACGATCCCTGTCGCGATCAAATGCGCAACCCGAAGAGGCTCAGGTAGAAGGCCGCGCGTAGACGTTAGCTTGACTACATACTCGGCATCGGGGCGCTTTATGCCAGCGATTTGCATGTAAATGGAAGACCCGCGGTGCTTTGGTCTTATCGGATGAATTTTTCCTGCCGAGCGGAGAAGTTTCCAGCGCTGCTGCCAGTTGGGCAAATGTTGTAGAGCACGCTTGACCTTTGGAAAGTCTGGCCGCTTCCGGTTCAAGGCGACCACAGGCAAGCCCGTTTCTTTGAAAATTCGTTTGATGTCGATGACGTTGAAACCAGCAAACGTGAGTCCCTCCACCATAATCACCCTAATTTGGCCCTTGTGCCTGCTGGCGTTTACCATATCAACTATGCGCTTGGTGGCATCGGTGCCATCGATATCCACGTAAGTCCTCAAGACCCCGTCCAACCATTTACCCCCCCTGAAAACGGTACCAACGACTAGGGCCTTACCTTTCGTGTGTGGCATGAACGAGCCATCATCGATACCGAGCACTCGGATTTCCGGTTTTATCTCACGAAATTTAACCTGTTTCACATTTGGACCCCGCATGATCTCAATCAACAATTGGCGGGACCCTTTCTAAAAAGGCTGCTTTCAAGGTCAGCTGCTGTTATTTTTTCAGCGACCTCAGCAATTTCCTCTGGACTTCGTCGCAACGGTCCATAAGCCGCCCGGCCGCATCCGTTAAGGCGCGTTCGGGTGACTTCGCCTTAGTTTTCACGTAAAGCTTCGGGTGCTCGAGCGTTGGGTGCTCGATCATGTAAGAGGCTGCGACAACGCGGGGATCCTCATACAAGACCTTGCGTAAGGCATTGCATAGCGTGTAATCCTCGCCGATCATTTTTACCGTTATAGTGTTCTTGCTTTTTTTTATGAGCTCGAGCTCCATCCGTACACCCATAGCCGCTGATTTCTTAATCGTTCTCTCTTTAAAAAGCACCTCCATCCAAAGCTTAGCTGGAGGCAAGTTCGGCCCGGTAGTCCAGCCCGGAAAGGATGCTCCCCCGGCGGAGGGTGAGACGTGGGTTCAAATCCCGCCCGAGCCGACCACTAAAAGTGGGCAACGCGACCGCCAGCGTGGGCTTGCCTCCATTTTAGTATCAAAACTAAAAAGTAGTAAATCAACCCGAAAAGAACACTCCCCCGGCAGTCAGGTATTGCGTTTTTCCTACCAAATACTTTTCGGATCATGTCTTCGCGGACGTGAGCGTCCGTATCTTACGTGTAACATCGCGGATCTCATCTTTCGATCCATAAATACGAATCTTGACCGAACCTGGGCGCGAGTCTGCGATGATATCCGTGTTGAGTTCGCTTAGCACCCGAAGTAGCTCGAGCATCTGCTCAGTATTAGCAACTCGCACATTCAGGACTCGTTTGAGTTTTTGCATCTATAAGATCCCTCTGCGGTAATCGCTCGCGATTTTCCGGAACTCTATGTTGCCGCAATTCGGGCACTTGAGACGCGTATCTTCCCTGTCTAAAGATGTACGACAACGTGAACATGCCGCAAGGAGAACCCCTAAATTCGCACCCACCGTCGAGAGCTGGATCGGGACTCGACGTGCATTTAATACCTTGGTTCGCACGATATCACCAGCTTTG
Organism: Hadarchaeota archaeon (SeqCode); assembly: GCA_964501125.1. Taxonomy (GTDB): domain Archaea; phylum Hadarchaeota; class Hadarchaeia; order Hadarchaeales; family CAZCRN01; genus CAZCRN01. The sequence goes on from CAZCRN010000010.1 coordinate 6,917, forward strand.
AACTCGCGGCTTAGATCCTTGACGTACTTGTCACTCGTTTGTGAAACGTGGATGGTGCCGGTTACGGGAAGTGGGAGCTGTCGGTCTTCGCGTCCCCTCAAAACTCCGATACGAACGCTTGCCACTTGGTCCCTAACTTCCTCGACGCGGGCAATAACAACATCGCCGCGTTTGGGTATTGGCGGGACCGAGGTTCGCGAGAAGACCGAAATTCGTTTCGTCCTGACGTCCACCAAAACTACGCCCGTGCATGAAGAATAGATGTTGCCTTCCTCTTCGTGTGCGCCGTCGCCCGGCATAAACTCCTCCGAAGTCGACAAAAACTCGCCAGGGACGACGAAATCGCCCGTCTTTATTTCTGCCATATTCACCTCCCTTCTCACTTCGATTGGTTGCTTTAAATTATTTCATCAAGTCGGTAATGCTCAAAGCTTGTCTCACCTATTGCTGCCTCAGCCTCAAATGGCGTCAAAACCGGTTTCTCAAAGCGCCCCGCATCGTCTATTGGTATACGCGGGCATGCACAGCAAACAAACGCCTCTATTTGTGTGAATTCACCGAGCCCCTCAGGCGATACCTCATCGACTACTAGTAGACTAGGCATGCGCCCAGCGCTTTTGAGTTTAACCATCAAACTCCTCGCGAGAGCAAAACGCTCTTGTCCAGGCTTGGTACTTACCAAAATACCAAATTTTCGGCACGTTGCGGCCCTCATCACCGCCGCTTTTCGGTGCTTTAGGAAATCATCGATGCCCAGCTCTAGCTTCTCGTAAACTTCAGCGAGTGGATTAACGATCAAAACGTCCTTGCCAGTCGTAAGGGTGATGCCGAGCGGGTGAAACTTGCCCGTCCCGATATACATGAAGCCGTCAACTCGATCGGCGATGGATTTCACACAGCCCAAATCGCAGCCGAGAATCTGTCCAGGGTATTTCGCCCGAGGCCCAGGCTTGCCGATGACAACTTCAATACCTTTGGCACTTATGATCTCAGCTGCATTCTTAAGACAGTCGATATGCTGGACCGTTGTTGCTAAACCCAAGCGTTTGAACTCCAGCCCAGGCAGCGCTTGCTTAACGATATCGGAGGGGTCTGCCTTCATGCGGGCCTCGACGTAAAGGATTGGCAGACGGGTCGACAATCCCATATCTGCATGGCCGTAGTGAACTAACACGTCACAACCTATCTGCTTAGCTTTGGCATCGGCGAGGTCACATGCCCCATAGCAGCTGTCAGCTAGGACAACTACATCAACACCTCTGTCCTCAAAGGCCAGCGTGATTTCCCGGAGGTACTTCCTCAGACCCGCGGGTAGCTGAATAGCCGCCAGCTTCACCTTGTGGCGCTTTAGGAATCCCTCGACTTTCTCATCCTCAAAATCGTAGAGTTGTCCCACGAAGCCCACCGATTTAGCCGAGCCTCAGTCGACTGAGCTCATCACTCGACAATAGCTCCGCGGTCGCTCCTATGGTCTTCAGCCTTTTCAGAGTCTTTCTGACGTAGTTGGAGGAGATTTCTACACCCAATGAGTTCCGTCCTAGCTTTCTCGCCACGGCGAGGGTCGTTCCAACGCCGGCGAACGGATCAAGAACCCACTCGTTTTTGAAGGTGAAGAGCTTGATACAGCGGTACGGAATTCCTTCGGGAAACTGAGCCGGATGTTCCTTCACCTTGATTTCCGTAGAGACCCTCCAAAGCGAACCTGAGAACTCCATGAACTCCCGCTTGGTTATATCGGGAATCCCTTTAGGCCTGTGGCCTGTCTTTCGAAACACTAGGATGTACTCGTGAAGGTCTCTAAGGCTCGGTTTATCGGGGTTTCTCCATCCCCGCGGGAGAAAGCGGCGCCCAGGGAAACCTTTATCCCATATTATTTCTCCACGTAGTTGCACGTATTTCCCGAGCTTTTCCGAGAGTAAATGGACCAATGGGATGTAAGGATCGCGCCCGATGTTAGCGATGTTGATACACATGTGCCCTCCTGGTACCAGCACCCTTGCACACTCTGCGAAAACCTCTTCCAAGAAGGCCAAGTAATCGTCCAACGGGCGCATATCCTTGTAGATGTCATATCCCCGCCCAATGTTATAAGGGGGCGAAGTACAAACCAATGCGAACGAATCTGCAGGTATCCTTCGCACCACCTGCTGCGCATCTCCCCGAACAACGATTGCGCGTACCATGTTACTCACGTGTCAATTAATATCGACGAGTTGTAAAACTATTTATTAAGAGTTGCAACCTTTAAGTAAAAATGCTACTTGGGTGTTGAAAATGGCGACCGGCGAGGAAAAAAACATCATATGGT
>CAZCRN010000011.1:0-9197 GCA_964501125.1 Hadarchaeota archaeon (SeqCode)
GCTCAAACTTAATCTGGTTAGAAACTTTAAATCAGTTACCTGTAGGAGAAGAGCGCTGAAAGTTCACCGCCAAAATTCCCCTATGCTTGCTGTCGTTCGCACGTTTCGAGTGCTTTCTTGAGTGCGGCGACCAAGTAATCCGTCTTTGGACCGCCTCCTTGGCCGAGCTCTGGCTTCCCCCCGCCACCGCCACCCAGCACGCGTGCGGCCTCTGTTACAATCGCGCCGCAGTCCACTCCCGCTTGGAGAGCCTCTTCTCCGGCCATCGCCACCAGCTTGGCCATGGCATCGCGCACACCTAACATGGCGACGAGATTTTTATTCTCTCTCGTTAGGGTGCTCGCGATTTTGATTAATTCATCCGCGCTGGCACCCTCTACCTCCTCGCATATTGCCCGCACCTTCCCCACCTGTCTAACTTTCGATCGCAGTTCGATGATGCGGAATTCAGCCAGACGTTCGTGCAATCGGTCGAGCTCCTTCTGAGCGGTTTTCCACTGATAGAAGAGCTGCTGAGTCGTGGCCGCTACCTGCTCAGGACGTGCCCGCAAAACTTCGGCTGCCTTAACAAGTTCTTTTTCTTGCCATTGCACAAATTTGAGCGCCGCCTCACCGGCTGCAAATTCCAAGCGCTCGACGCCATCTTGAATGCGCTCGGTGTGCATGATCTTGATCAGCCCAACCTCACCCGTTCGCAAGCAATGGGTCCCAGCGCATGCCTGAACGTTCCAATCCTCGATGTTTACCACGCGGATTTGTTTTCCTGGAACGACACCCCCCTGATAAAGCTCAAAACCGTGTCTCTGTTCGGCAATATTGCGGTCCATCCAGCTTATATCCACTGACCGGTTTTCCATAATCACCTCGTTTGCAAGGCGCTTGATTTCGTGAAGCTCCTTGGGTTCGACTCGCTTAAAGTGTGTGATGTCGAGGCGTGTGCGATCGACGCCTTTCTGCACACCGTGCTGCCAGACGTGATCACCCAAAACACGCCGGGCCGCCCCAAGTAACACATGAGTCCCAGTGTGATGGCGCATCAACGAGCTCCGCCTAGCCCAGTTGATCTTGCCCTTTACCTTCTGTCTCACTTTAAACACATTTGGCCTCACTTGGTGCACGATCACTTCGCCGACCCTTTGTACATCGATGACTTCTGCCTTACCTTCTCCACCGATCAGTTCACCGGTATCGGCTGGCTGGCCGCCACCTTCGGGATAAAATGCAGTTCGATCGAGTACGACGTATTTGCCAAAGCTTCGCACCACCCTTGCCTCAAACTCCCGCATGTACGGATTTTTGTAGTACAATGGTTTTGTTGCCCGCAATCCACGCAACTTCGTTTTTGAGACGATCTCGGCTGCTGCCGGCGGGCGCTCTGCTTTTCCGTGCATCTTTGCGACCCGAATGTAAAAGTCCTCGGGCACCTCGACTTTGGCACCGAGTTTTTCGGCGAGTTCTTTCACGATCACGGGCGGCAATCCTTGGCTATCATAAAGTTCGACGAGTTTCCCGGGGGGTAGCTTTTCCTTGCCTTTCGCTCGCAGGGCGCTGACGACCCGTTCGACCAATCGGCCTCCGCGCACGAGTGTGTCGCGGTATCGTTGTTCCTCGAGTTCGATCACCTCTAAGATGTAAGACTCGTGCTCTCGGAACTCGGGAAACTGTGGGGCGAGATGCTTGAGCTCCAACGCTATCAGCTTGGCAAGGGGCACCTCCAATCTGAGTTCCCGCATCAGCCGCAGGGTGCGCCGCAAGACCAAGCGCGCTAGGTATCCTGCCTGGAGGTTACTGGGCGTGATGCCATCCCCGAACATGAAGACCAAGCACCGCAGGTGGTCGGCTATCGCGTAGACGGCTTCGAGAGGGGTAAGCAAGCGGTTCAATTCTTCAACGCTTACCCCCGTGCGATCTGCGACCTTATTCCTGAGCACGGCCAGGTCTCGTCCCGTCTCGATGTCCATCAGTCCAGCTAGCTTCGAATGCTCGCGCAGAACATCCGCAGGTGGTATTTTGATGTCTGCTAACTCACGCAGCTTTACAACCACCGGGCCGAAAATCGCCTCGTAACTCGACGCCGTACCTTGCGACGCCCAAACCAGTCGCTCCATGCCATAACCGGTATCGACGATGTTCAGCGGGAGGGGTGTATACTTGCTATCCTCGCTGATGTAATGCATGAAGACCAGCGTGGCAAGCTCGAGTCCTCGGACATTGACCTCAAAGTCTTCACCAGCATTACCGCCACCTTCCCAGAAGTCCTGGATATACGTGATATCGGCTGGATCGATGCCAAGTATACGTGTGAGGAATTCGTGGCACAGTGCGACAGTTTCATCGGTCCAGTAAACCCGCCGCTTGCGCGAGTTAAACGCGTGGTGGCCACCCATGAAGAACAAGGTAAAGTGCCTGCTCGAGCGCCCCACGTTGTCAATATCTTTTAGTCTGATGCTGGGCTGGCTGACGACCAACGGATTGGCAGGCGGCGGCACCAAACCGCTCGTGACCCATGGCTGAAAGGGTGCGATCGAAGCGATGGTCAAGAAGATGTCATCGCGCCAGCGAGCGACAACTGGATACCGGTTGACTATCTTGTGCTTGCGCCTTTCGAAAAATTTCAGAAATGTTTTTTCCATCTGAGATAGGGTGTAGCGTTTGCGGATGGGTGATTTGCCAATGAACCCATACTCATCACAAGGGGAATCGCCGCAAGTCCTCCGTCCTGGGTCTAAGGTCCAAAAAGTTCGGCCACAAGTAACACAGCGATTGCGGCGAAAACCCTCTTCTTTGAAGAGAGCAACCCGATAGATGTCTTTCATGTACGCGCCCCGCGAAGCAAGTATTCCTACGCGATGTTAAAAGTCTTCGCCACGTTGTTGGTCAGAGATTCGAACTGGGGAGTATAAACCGGGGGGTTTAAACAGGGGGGTTTATACCGGGGAGTTTTTCCTTTATAAAGGACCTCCGACCAAAGCCGCGGCGGGAGGAATGAAAACCGACGATGGCATTTGCGAATACATAAGCAGAGCAGCTAGGGCTGAACTCGTCGAGCTGTTGGTTCAAAAACTCGGATCTATTACTAAACTCGCAGCCGAAGTCGGCGTTACGGAGATGGCGATCAGAAAATGGTTGTCCCGCGTCACCCATCCATCGAACGCGCGGCTGGAAAAAATCATTGAGTTAGCATTAGTGATCGGCGCCCCTCAAACGAATGAAATCCTTCAAAAAGATTTCTTGAATTTCTCTGAAAAATGCAGGCTTCGCACTCCAGAAGAGCATCCGCCCGTAGCCGCTCAGCAAGTGTGATGCTAACCGAACAGTGCGCTGAGCCCCTCGAGGGTTTCTTCTTCCTTCTTTTCCTCTTTTTTCTCTTCTACCTTCTTTTCTTCCTTCTTCTCTTCTACCTTGGGTGCCGGTGCCGCTGCTGGAGCCGCCGCCGGTACTGCAGCGGCCTTTATTGCCTCGTCAATGTTTATCCCCTCAAGTGCTGCGACTAATGCCTTCGCGCGAGCCTCGTCAATCGAAGCACCCGCTGCCTGCAGTACCTTGGACAAACCCTCTTCATCGACTTTCTTGCCTGCGGCGTGTAGCACCATTGCAGCATACACGTATTCCATCACAACCCCTCCATCATGAACCGAATAATGCGCCTAAACCTCCGATCTCCTCCTCTTTAGGCTTTTCCTCCTTTGGCTTCTCTTTGGGTTTCATCTCCTTTGGCTTTTTCTCTTCGACCTTGGCTTCGGCTGGCGGCGGTATAGCGAGCATTCGCTTTAGATCCTCATCGAGCGCTTTTTCGTCCCTTGCAAACACCGCCGCTGCAAGACCAAGCATTTCCGCGCTCGCTTGAGTCAGTATCGCTGGCATAACCTCTGCAACTGGAGCGCGTGCATTCAAGGCCAAATTGCGGGCGGCACCGATAGCCTGCGCCACCAAGATGCCGATCGTAGCAGAGGTCGGATAATTGATGTTGATCGAGAGATTCATCGCATTGAGGTGGGCTATCTGCAATTGTCCGAACACTTGCTTTTCGTCGATTGCCAACACTTCGGTCGAGAATATGGTGCCAGCCTCGTAGGCTGCACAAAGTTTGAGGCCAAGTTCTAGTGGTTCGATGCCGAAACGCGCTAGGACGTTTGCGATTTCTTTAGTTATGATGTCGCCTTGCTTGAGGAGTCGACAATCCTCAAGGATAACGATTTTTCCAGCTTGAATCCTGGCTTTTATACCGACGCGTTGTAGTTCACCAACAATCGGGCCTGGGGCGAAATCCGTCTCGCCCGCGGGGATCACCACGTCTTTTGGCGAACTCGTGCCGGGTTTGGCAGGTGCGTTTATCCTACTTGCGTCAAGAGTCCTGCTTAGCTTGAATGGGCTCATCTGGGTAAAGATCAGCGCAGGTTGACCTCGGATATGGGTGATGAGCTCACGCAGCTTTGGGTCTTTCTGGGCCGCATGTTCGATCGATCGCTTCAGCAAGGTCTTTCTGACGACTCTAATCTCAGCCTGCCCGCGTAATTGACGTCTTATCTGCTGGAACTGGCCCGAAGGAAGATCGGTGATGTCCAAGATGCCGACTACAGGATAACGATCGAACATTTCCACTAACTCGTCAACTACCTCACGTTTCCATGGTGCGACTTTTGCTTCGGCAGTAACCGCCACGTCTATCCCTCTATCCTCACGGGTTTACCCATCGTGGTCTTCACATGCACCGATTTTATCTGACGGCGGCCCTTTTCCAATTTACCCTCAACGGCGTCTAATACTGCTGAGATATTTTCGGCAAGCTGCTCGTCTGCCATGCTTTCCACACCAACCGACACGTGAATTGCTGGTTGATCTCGTGCGCGCACGCGAGCGGTTCTGCGGCAGCGCTCTACCAGCGGTTTCAGGTTGGCGGTCGGCGGCACGGGTTTAGGCATCTTCCCGCGCGGCCCAAGCACCGGTCCGAGACTCTTGCCGATTGAAGGCATGAAGTCGGCCTGCGCGATAAAGAAATGATGTTCATCGACGATCCGTTTTGCCCGCTTACGATCTCTGCCAAGAGCTTCGATGTCCTCACGTCCTAGCACGAGGTCGGCTCCAGCCTCACGTGCACTTCGCGCTAGTTCACCGATCGCGAAAACGGCTACTTTCCGTGGCTTACCAATACCATGCGGCAACACGACCTCTAGATTTATGCGGTTTTCAGGTTTGGAGAGGTCGATTTCCTTCAGATTTATCGTTAAATCGACATTTTGGACGAACTTCCGTTTACCGCTCGCCTCTTTTGCTTTTTTGGCCGCTTCAAGCACCTTGGGTGGAGCCGGCATCCAATCACTTCAGTTTATCGTCGTGCTTACCCTCATCGATTTCACGTTGAACTTCGCGCGCATTCTTTCCATCAACCGTTACACCCATGCTCAAACATGTTCCCACGATCTCTTTGACGATCATTTTAAGACTCCTAGCAAGCGTGGATTCGGCCTTTAGCTTGGCTATTTTGAGCGCTTGCTCGAATGTAAGATTTCCAACGACTTCGGTGCCGGTTGTTTTCGCACCCTTCTCAAGGCCAAGCTCCTTGCGAATCAAAGCCGCGGCTGGGGGCGAGCCAACCTCAATTTCAAATTGTTTAGTTTTTTTATCGACGATTATCTTGACTGGAACTTTCATGCCCTCGAACGATGCGGTCTTTTCGTTTATCTTCGCCACAACCTGACCAACGTTTACTCCAAGTGGTCCAAGAGCAGGCCCAATAGGTGGACCAGCGGTTGCCTTGCCTCCCTCTACCAATACATCAATCGTGGACTTCATCGTCGGCACGCTCACAGAGCCTGTAAATTGGTGGTTTATAAAATGGCATAAAAATACCGGGGACGGCCGATTATGGCCGCTTCGAATCCAATGAATTACTCGCCGACTTCTAATCTGCCATACATGCCAGCGCTGACGTAGACCTCATCCTTGAACAGCCTAGAGTAGCCATTACGGATGCGGATCTGACAGCCGACCTTGACTTGGTCGATGTCCTTGTCCCACAGCGATATTTTTATTCGCCCGGAGTCATCTTCTCCAATCGCCGTGGTCACTCGACCCTCGCGCCCCGACCTGCTGACGTACGAGCGGGGTTCCTCGATCTCAACTATTTTGAGGTCCAAGTCTATTCCGCGCATGCCTGGCTTTACATCGCTCGCCTTCATGTTATCTCCCTATTTCTCCTCTCCTTTTTGAATTACCTTTACATGATCACCACGGACGGTCACGGGAATGGGCACGGTGGCCTCGAATAGTTCGACGGTTATTTCTTCCTTCGCCTCATCGATTCGTATAATCCTAGCTTTCTCGCCCTTGAATGGACCGGATGTCAATTCGACGATGTTGCCAGCTTCCATGCCGGCGACTACAGGTTTTGGTATCAGGAAGTGCTCCAATTCACTAAAAGGCACTTCGCCCTTGACCACACCCTTCGCATGCTTGATACCAGCGCGCGCTTGTTCAACAATTGTCCCTCCTCTGGCCTCCACAAACACATAGCCCCTGATCCCCCGAGGGGCAAGAACTGATTGAATTGGCAGGTTGAAGTTCCGCGCGCGCGTGTAAATCATATCGGCCACACTTTTTTCTTGACCGATCGTTGTCTTAACAGCGAAAACTGCGGGCTTTAGAATCTCGGGCTCCTCTTCCAAATCATCTCCTCCTAAACTCCACCCATCCCGCCTACAAAATAACCGATCATCATTATCAAAAATCCTATGAAGCCTATCAGCAGGATGCCAAGAGCAGTTACTTTCGCCACGGTCAAGTATTCCTCTTTATCTGGCTTGTGGGCTACCCTTAATACACGCTTGCACTCGTACAGGAACTTGCGTATCATTTACTTCAAGTACTCCAGCTCGAGCTCCAATGGTTCTGCTTTTGTGGGCGGTCGCTCCCCGGGTCTAAGAGCGTATGGTGAGTGTACGCCGGATAGGATCACCATGACCCGCATTGCGTTTTTGAGTTCCTCCGAGATCTGTGCGCCCCAGATTACCCTTGCCTCGCTGTCCAGAGCTTCAGACACGCGGCCAACGACTCGCTCGGCTTCCTCCAGCCTCATGCTTGGACCACCGATCACGTTGATCAATGCGCCAGTTGCACCCGTGATGTCTACATCAAGTAACGGGCTACTGAGTGCCTCTTCGACGGCTTCGGCCGCGCGGTTCTCAGTATCCGACTCGCCAATACCGAGCATCGCAACCCCGCCATCTTGAAGTACGGTTTGTACATCGGCGAAATCCAAGTTTATCAGACCCGGCTTTGTTATCAGCTCGGTTATGCCCTTTATCGCATCCATCAGCAGCTGATCGGCAACTTTGAACGCTGCAGCTACTGGCAGGTCAGGCGCGATTTCGAGGAGTTTGTCATTTGGGATCACGATTACGGTATCCGTGATTTCACGCAGACGCTCCAGGCCCATTTCAGCGTTTTGAGCTCGGCACCTACCTTCAACCGTAAAGGGCAACGTCACTACTGCCACAGTTAATGCACCGAGTTTTTTCGCGACTTCCGCCACGACAGGCGACGCACCCGTTCCCGTGCCGCCTCCGAGACCGCACGTGACAAAAACAATGTCGGCGCCATAGATGTGGTCTTTGATCATCCCCTCATCCTCACGAGCCGCCCGCTCACCTTTCTCCGGGTCGTTGCCGGCACCGAGGCCACCCGTGATATCACGGCCGATTAAGATCTTGCGATCTGAGGTGGTGTAGAGCAAGTCTTGAGCATCCGTGTTGAGCGCGATGGTATCGGCCCCTCGAATCCCAACTTCCATCATGCGCGAGATGGTGTTGCCTCCGGCTCCGCCGCAGCCGACGACAGCAATCCGGGCACGGGCTTTTTCGAGCACTTCCTCGAGTTCCCTTTCAGTAGGTTTTGCAGGTTTAGACGTAGACTCGAAGCCAGTTTCAGGTTTAAAACAAGCCAATCCAATTTTTTTCACCGATATCCCCTCAAATTATTGCCGTGTCATTTCGGTTGTAACTCCTCTTAAACTTTTTCGTGGGCCAGAAGCTCCCCCGAGCGCACGATTGGCACACCCAACTTCTCAGCGGTATCCTGCAATAGGCGGCGTTGATCGCTCGTCAGACCTTTCCAATCGATTGAAAGTAGTTCCACGCCACCATGCGTTCTCGCGATCGTACACCGAATGAGCTCTGCATCAAGAGCTGCGTACTTCGGCAGAACATGGCCGATGCAGACATCGGTTCGTAAGACGACATCGGTGTGCCTAGGTGCATAGTGGGGGCCACCGATACCGATAGCCGAGCGTCCTTGAATGGGGGAAGTTGCCGCAGCCATTATCGCGCGAGCAACAGCCTCGGCTGCTTTCGGGTCGCGCCACTGTTCTCTTGAGCTGCCTATCTCGACAAAAGTAACGGGTACGGGTAAGCGAGTCGGGCCGTGATGGGTAGCTTCGAGTGAGACCTCGTAAGGCAAGCCGAGTTCATCGCGTGCGGCCAAGAGTTCCCGAAGAGCGGCTTTCACGGTTTGTGGTGCAGCAATCGCAAGTTCACGGCTTTGCAGGTCACCGGGTACATGAGTGGTGAGCGCAGGTTTGCCAGTTTCGCTGGCGTGTCTAGACGCAAAGATGACCTCAGCAGCCGTTAGTGGCAATCTGGAAATTTGAACCGCTTCACCTGTGGTGGTCGTTAGTCGTACGTCTCCACAGGCGTATACATCGGGTTTCTGTGATATCTTTTCAAAATCGTAGAGCTCTAGCAATTGTTTTATGATGGTTTGGCCGGCAGGATCCCTTTTGGATGCGAGTATCAACTTCATTTCTGTCTACTCCCCAGTAGACAGACTCGGAGCTGAAGCGCTTAAACCTACAATTTTCTGCTTCGTTCTCGCGAATTTGTTTTCGCCATATAAAGAACCATCTTCCAAATGTCAACTGGGGAGTTGACATGCAAAATTATCGATTCGATGGATTATCCGAATTTATATCGCGAAGATCCCGCGTTATGCTTCTTGAACTCGCAAGAAGGAAGTTAGGCTCGATTTCCGCAATTGCAGATAAAGTTGGCGTAACTAGATGGGCGGTGTGCAAGTGGTTTAATCCAAACGAAACCCACCCAAACAACGAGAATATCATGAAAATTGTGGAGCTTGCGATTGAACTCGATTCACGCAAAACTAAGGAAATACTCCTCAACGAGGCGCTCGAGTATTTGAACCTT
>CAZCRN010000012.1:0-9036 GCA_964501125.1 Hadarchaeota archaeon (SeqCode)
GCTAAGCACCGCGGCAAGCTTTGATCGCTCGAACGATTTTTCGAATTTTCGCTATTCGATCTGGGGCTCGCTCAACCAACGTGCCGGTTACAATTATGCCTGCACCAGCTTTTACGCGATCCGCGGCCGCCTTCGGTGTTCTTATTCCACCGCCGACTATCAGTGCTGCATCGATTGCATTTCTCACCGCTTTGACCATTTGCGTTGGCACGGGTTTGTCTGCGCCCGAGCCAGCTTCGAGATAAATGAACTTCATTCCCACGTACTGTGCAGTTAGTGCATAGGCTACCGCGAGTTCTGGCTTATTTCGGGGGATGGGATTTGCCTTCCCAACCCGTCCGGCTGCCCCCCCAGGTTCAACTATCAGATAAGCCATAGGCAAAGATTCGAGCCCAAATTTTTTTACCAAGGGTGCACCCAAGCGCTGGGCACCTGTGATGTAATATGGGTCCGTAGAGTTTAGCAGGCTCATGAAAAATATAGCATCCGCATATCGACTAATACCCATTTCACTTGCCGGAAACAAAATAGTAGGCAAAACCGTATTGTCCTTGATCGAGATCACGGTTTGATCGAGGAGCTTACCGACCGCCCGTGTGGAGCCCCCGACCATGATGCCATCCGTACCGGCTGAGGTCACATCTGCAGCTATTTGCCCAGCTATTTTTGGACTCTGTTTGGTCGGATCGATGAGCGTTAGGTGCACGGCGCCCTCGCAAGCGATTTTGTTCAGTAGATATCTCTCGACCTTCATCCTCGCGGCTCCCTTGCCTTTGGTCGCAGACTTCTGGATCCGCACTTCCGACATTTCAGGGACTTCCATGGATTGTGAGCATTGCAGCGCATACAAACTTTGTATGCAAACAATCGACGCTCCGCGATTTCAAATTTAACCATCTCAACCACGGCGCTTTCTGATCTCGGCGAATACCGCCGGAAGTTTCTCGATAACATCCGACGCTATAAATTCATAATTTTTTTCCTGATAACACAAATCGCCAGCTCGTCCGCATATGTATGCTCCAGCGATTGCGGCTCGGAATGGCCCCGCTCCTTGGGCTAGGAATGTGCCGATGATGCCCACTAGCACATCACCAGTACCACCGACAGTCATGCCCGGGTTGCCCGTCTCGTTGATCGAGACCTTGCCATCGGGCGCTGCGACGATGTCGATGTACGCTTTCAACATGACCACACAGCCCAGCTCTTTTGCCGCTGCCTTGACTTGCTCGGTTCGCCCGGGAACATCTGCCGGCAGATCCGAACCCGTAAGGAGCTCGAACTCGCGGGCGTGAGGCGTTACCAGCCAACGCGGAGTGCTCAACAAACGTCGCTCGGTTGCCATCGCCTTCAGCCCATCGGCGTCGAATAACACTGGCAATTTTGGATGATCCTTGGCTAAGTTCCGGGCTAGTTCGATAACCGAATCCCGCGTGGGGGCGGCTGTGCCGAGGCCGGGGCCAATGACCACGGCGGTCGCGCGTCCTAGATGCTCACGTAGCTCGGGTAGCGCCGCCGGTTCGAAATCGCAGCCTGGGAGCTTGATGGTGATGAGATCGGGTGAAAACGTGCTGATGACTAACGCGGTTTCGGATGGGGCAGCTATGGTTACCAAGTCGACGCCCGATCTAAGGGCAGCCAAACCGACAAGCGCCGGTGCCCCAATATAACGTGAACTTCCACCGATTACCAACAGCCTGCCGTGCTCGCCCTTATGCGATTCGGGCCTGCGCTCAGGTAGAACTGCCAATACATCGTCTGGTCCCGCGCGCGCAGCAGATGTCGCCAAGCTTGAACCCCCTAGGAGACAGCTCTGGTCCACTATAAAAAGCTGAGCCCTGTCTTTTCGAATTCACGGCCGTGCACAGTAACCAAACGAAGCAGGTTTTGTTCACGTGGGAACTCCGCGACAAGGCTAGGGGAAAGCGATGGTTCTACGTCAATTTGAGGCGCGCCCTCATGGAGCTCCCACCGAAAAGTTGGAGCAAAGTAGGTGGCTCTGTGTATCTCGTAAATGACAAGTACTCACACGAACTCAGAGAGCTCTTGAAACGCTTTGAGGGGCCAGAGTTTAAGTGGTGCGAGTTCAGGGTTGAGAATCCATGTCCGGTGCTCCCGGAAACACTGCACGGCCGTGCACACATCGATATCCGGCCAGGGCCAACTGCTCATCGAAGCAGAGGCAGAAAATCCTTTTAAACGCCAATGTCGTAACGTAGCCAGCCGGAGGCATGTCGGTGCGAACTACCTTAAGGTTGGATTGTTTTAAGGCACGTTGCCTTGGTTCACCGGCTGCCACAATTATTAAGTAGCACGCTCGTTTTCAGTAGAGTTGTTGCAGGTGATACGTGTGGTTAGAGCTCCGCGTTGGGTTAGGGGCGGTCCTCGGGTAACCAAGCCGCTCCCGGGGCCGCGAGTGCGGAAAATCATAGCGCGCGATGAGCGAGTGCTCTCGCCCTCCTACATGCACATCGAACCCCTGGTCGGCGAGGAGGGCTGGGGAGTTTATGTTCGCGACCCGGATGGCAACGTGTTCCTAGACCTATCCTCAGGCATGTTTGTCCTCAACTACGGCTACTGCCACCCACGCTTGGTGCAAGCGGTCCAACGGCAGGCTGCGAAACTCACCCACTTCGCCGGGACCGACTTCTATTACGAAATACAGGTTGAGTTGGCAGAGAAACTCGTTAAGCTTACACCCGGTAGGTTTGCTAAACGTGTGTACTTCGGGAACTCGGGTGCGGAGGCCGTTGAGGCGGCGTTCAAATGCGCCCGCTGGCACACTCGGCGCCCCCGCATGATCGCGTTCACGGGTGCATTCCACGGCCGCACTTTCGGCGCGATGAGTCTTTCCTCGACCAGCATCACGCACCACAAGTTTTTCGCGCCCCTCGTCCCAGGGGTTAGCTTCATGCCGTATCCATACTGCTATCGATGCCTTTTCGGCCAGAGCTATCCCGGGTGTGATTTCGCGTGCATTGGATACATTCGGGAATCCCTAGCGAAAGTAATCCCACCCGATGAGGTCGCGGCAGTGATAACCGAGCCCATTCAAGGTAGCTCAGGATACATCATCCCCCCGCCTGAATACTACCCCATGCTGAAGGAGCTATGCGATGAGCACGATTGGTTATTCATTGCGGATGAAATCCAAACGGGTCTCGGACGCACGGGTAAAATGTTTGCGATGGAGCATTGGGGGATCGAGCCAGACATCGTGTGCCTAGCGAAGGCTCTGCCTGGTGGGATGGTACCCCTAGGCGCCATAATCGCGCGCGCCGAAGTCATGGATTGGGAATTCGGCGCACACGCTAGTACATTTGGAGGCAATCTGACCGCATGTGCGGCTGCCCTAGCAGGCCTAGAGGTGCTACGAAAGCAAAGGTTGGTTAGCAAAGCGAACCAGCTTGGAAAAATTGCGCTGAAACGATTGCGGGAGATGGTCGAAAAATATCGCCTAATTGGTGAAGTCAGAGGGAAGGGGCTGTTGCTTGGAATCGAAATGGTCAAGGACCCCGATACTAAGGAGTATGCCGTGAAAGAACGGGATGCGGTCATTCGAGCGGCCCTGGATAGGGGATTGATTCTCTTCCGTGGAGGGCGCTCGGTCATACGAATTGCCCCACCCCTCATCATCAGTCGAAGGGAACTCGAACTAGGGCTGGACCTACTCGACCAGGCTCTCTCTGAGGTAGAGAAGAAATGCTGAAAGGTCACTTCAGCATCAGCGAGCAAGGTCACCTAGTGATAGGAGGCATCGATTCCGTCGAGCTGGCCGACCGCTTTGGGACGCCGCTCTACGTGATGGATGAGGCTCGAATACGTCAGAACTACCGCCAGTTCTACGATGCCTTTTCTAGGTGTTGGCCAGATGTGCTCGTTTGCTACGCATACAAAGCCAACTCGAACTTGGCGATTTGCAAGATCCTGCATGATGCCGGGGCTGGGGCCGAGATAAGCTCGGGTTGTGAACTGCAGATCGCTCGGTCGGTCGGTGTGCCCGGGCGCAGGATCGTTTTCAACGGCAACAACAAGTCGGTTGCCGAGCTCGAGGCAGCGATCGCCGACGATGTTCTGATCAATATCGATAGCCTACAAGAGCTGCATGTCGTGGGGCATTTGGCATCGCAGCTCGGCCGCAAAGCGCGCATAGGGTTCAGGGTGAACCCAGACGTATCGACACCAACCCACCCCTACATAGCCACGGGTCTACGTGAGAGCAAGTTCGGCTTAGATGTCGCGAGCGGCCAAGCGCTAGAGGCTTACCGTGCAGCCTTGCGGATTGAAAGCATTAACATCGTTGGGGTGCACTGCCACATTGGATCCCAAATCTTGGATGCCGCGCCATTCGAGGAAGCGGCTCAGAAGATCATGGCGCTGGTCGCGCGGCTGAAGACCGAGCTCGGCATAGACATCGGCATCGTCGATCTCGGTGGCGGTTTGGGTATCCCATACAAACCAGATGATCGAGAGCTAACACCCGATGAGCTAGCGGAGCGTGTCGTGTCGGTCATCCATCGCGCCGTCGAGGATCATGGTTTGATTCGGCCAACGCTAATCCTCGAGCCTGGCAGATACTTGGTAGCCGACGCTGGAGTGCTGCTTGTCCGGGTTGGATATTCCAAGGAGAGACCCAAGATGCCCGCGTGGGTAGCGGTCGATGCCGGGATGAATGCGCTGATTAGGCCTGCGCTCTATGGTGCGTATCATCACATCGAGGTCGCCGATAAGATGCTAGAGAAGCCAAGTACAACCGTAAACATTGCGGGGCCGCTCTGTGAGTCTGGGGATTTTCTCGGGAAGGAACGTCGCTTACCCGCAGTGTCTCGGGGCAATTTAATCGCGGTATTCGATGTTGGGGCATATGGCATGGCGATGTCGAGCCAGCATACGGCCATGCCGCGTCCAGCCGTGGTCTTGGTGAGCTCTGGCCGAGCAGACCTCATACGGGCACGCGAGACCTACAATGACCTAACACGTCTGGACTTGGTGCCGGAGCGATTGAGATGAGGCGAATCGTCGTCAAATTCGGTGGTACGAGCATCAGCGATGGTGAGCGCATACGCCGAGCTGCCGAGGCTGTTTATCGCGAGTATCGAAAAGGTACGCAAGTAGCAGTCGTAGTTTCAGCGATGGGTGACACCACCGATTTCTTGATAAATGTTGCAAATGTCAGTGCGCGCGGGGTGGTGAGCGCTAGGGAAATGGATGAAATCATGGCGATCGGCGAGCGCATGAGCGCACGATTTTTTGCGGCTGCCCTGCGTGGGCTCGGCGCAAAAGCGCAATGGATCGATCCCGGATGTGCCGAATGGCCGGTAATAACCGACAGCAACTTCGGTCACGCCAGGCTGGACCTAACCAAGACCCGGCAACGGTTTAGAAAATATGTTGTGCCCCTTATGGAGAAGAGGATAATCCCAGTGCTCTGCGGCTTCCTTGGGAGGGACGAAAATGGAAACGTTACAACAATCGGGCGAGGCGGGAGTGACATAACCGCGTTCTTAGCCGGCAAGTACGTAGGTGCGGATGAAGTGATAATCGTCACGGATGTGGAAGGGGTCATGAGTGCGGACCCCCAACTGATCGAGCGCGCGCAATTGCTCAAGCAAATAGCGGCCGAGGAGATGCGCGATCTCGCGAGGTATGGGGCGCGAGTGTTGCACCCACGCGCGCTAGATTACAAGGATCCGAGCATAGATGCAAAAGTTATACATTTCCGTCACGGCAATCTTTCTGCACGTGGAACCACAATCATAGGACCGCGGGGTGGCGAGGTGAAAACAACCTTATATGAAAAACCGCTGGCGATGATGACGATCGTCGGTGAGAGGCTGCAGCTCGTGCCAGGTATTTTGGTAAAAACGGTTGGGCCGCTCAGCAAGGCCGGCATAAATATATTTGGAGTTTCAATCGGCCCCCGGACATTCTCCATATACGTGGGGCAAGAGGAAATGCAACGCTCGCTCGAGCTGTTGCACGGTACCGTGGCAAAACACAAATTGATGAAATCCGTGACGAGCGAGGGGGATATCGCCCTAATCGTGGCCGAAAGCAAAAAATTCATCGAGACCCCGGGGATGATCGCAAAATTGTCCCAGCCCCTGGCGAGGGAAGGCATAAATATAGTCGAAATCCTCTCGAGCCGAGCATCGATCAGCTTCTTCGTCAATTGGGCGGATCGCAAGCGTGCCTTGGAACTCGTGAAGCGGACCATGAAAGAGATTGGGGCCTGAGCATGTTCGAGGGAGCATACACGGCGATGGTGACCCCATTCGATGCGGATGGCAAGCTCGACGAGGCTGGCCTCCGTGCAAACGTGAAGTTCCAGATCGAGCGCGGCATCCACGGTCTGGTCCCGGTTGGCACGACTGGCGAGTGCGCGACCCTCTCCTACGAGGAGCATAATCGGGTCGTTGAAGTCACGGTCGATGCCGCAAAAGGCAAAGTGCCCGTGTTGGCCGGTACGGGCAGCAATAGCACCGATGAGGCGATAATGCTGACCAAACACGCGAAAGAGGTTGGTGCAGATGGCGTACTATTGGTTGTGCCTTATTACAACAAACCGACCCAGCGGGGGCTATACGAGCACTACAAAAAACTCGCGGAAACCGTTGACATCCCGCAGGTGATCTACAACATACCCTCACGCACAGGAGTGAACATGCAGCCTGAAACGATGGCAAAACTCGCCAAGCTGAAAAACATCGTTGGCGTGAAAGAGGCGAGCGGTGATCTCGGGCAAATCGCGCGAATAATCGAACTCACGAAAGGCGAGGATTTCTCGGTGACCTCCGGTGATGACAAACTGACGCTCGAAATTATGGCGCTCGGTGGCGTAGGCGTCATTTCAGTCGCATCCAATTTGTTGCCGGATAAGGTGGCTAAGATGGTCGATTCTTTCCGGAGTGGTGATGTTGAAACTGCACGAAAAATCAACGGTGAAATATCCCCGCTATTCAAAGCTCTGTTCATCGAAACGAACCCAGGGCCTGTCAAGATGGCGATGAACTGGATGGGCATGGCCGCAGGCAAGCCTAGGCTACCGCTGGTTGAGTTAGAACCTGAAAATCAGGAGAAGTTACGCAAAGTTTTGGTTGAAATGGGATTGGTGCAGAAATGATTCGAGTCGCTGTCTGCGGTGCATGCGGGCGAATGGGCAAGCTAGTGATCCGTGAGGTTGCTGGTCAATCTGACATGAAGGTTGTCGCTGCCATAGATGCTCCGAAGACACCTTCAGCCGGCAAGGATGTTGGCGAAGTCGCAGGTGTCGGGAAATTGGGCGTGGCGGTGGTTGGAGCCGAGCGCTTGGGGGATGTGCTGCGTGATACAAAACCAAACGTTTTAGTCGACTTCACCATCGCGGATGCCGCAGTTCAAAATGTTCGCACGGCCGTCGAGCGAGGTGTCCCAGTTGTCGTGGGCACCACGGGTTTCACCCCAAAACAACGCGCAGAACTCGCCAAAGCCGTGAAACGCGCTAAGGTCCCGGCACTTATAGCGCCAAACATGTCGGTGGGAGTCAATGTGTTTTTCGAGTTACTCGGGGAAACGGCGAGGTCGCTTGGTAAGGATTATGATGTCGACATCATCGAGGTCCACCACGTGCACAAGGCGGATGCCCCAAGCGGAACCGCTCTCAGGGCTGCCGAAATCGTCGCGAAGGAATTGGGCCTGAGTCAGAAAAACATCAAATGTGGAAGGCCTGCTGGCAAACGACCACGAAAGAAAGGTGAGATATACATTCACTCGCTTAGGGTGGGAGGCGTCGTCGGTGAGCATACCGTAGTATTTGCGGCCCCGAACGAACGAGTTGAAATCACCCATCGCGCCCAGAGTCGAGAGGCATTTGCGGCGGGGACCATAAAGGCAATACGCCACATCGTCGCAAAAGGTAAACCCGGTGTGATTCAAGACATGCGAGATGTGTTGGGGTTGAGATAAATGGCGAAGATTCCAGTTGCGGTGCTCGGCGCCACGGGCACGGTCGGGCAGCATTTCGTCAAGCTGTTATTAGATCACCCGTGGTTTGAGCTAGCCGTGCTCGCTGCTAGCGAGCGCTCCGCAGGCAAGCCCTATGCGGAAGTGGCGAAGTGGTACCTGAGCGAAGAGGTGCCAGAACAGGTTGCGGATGTTGAGGTTAGACTGACGGAGCCAAAGGCGGTCAAGGATGCAAAAATTTTGTTCTCGGCCATGCCCGCTGAGGAAGCCACAAAAGTTGAACCAGCTTGTGCGGAAGCTGGATTCATCCTCAGCTCGAACTCGAGCAATTTCCGCATGGACCCCGATGTCCCCTTAATAATCCCCGAAATCAACCCGGACCATCTGACTCTCATCGATGTTCAGAAGGAAAGGCGGGGATGGGACGGCTACATCGTGAAAAACCCGAACTGCACCACGATTGTGCTGGTACTTCCGCTCAAGCCCCTGCTGGACGAATTTGGGCTGCGAAGTGTATTCATGGCTTCGATGCAGGCCCTCTCGGGGGCCGGGTACACGGGGGTCTCATCGATGGCGATCGAGGACAACATCATTCCATTCATCGCGAAAGAGGAGGATAAAGTCGAAGATGAGCCGCTGAAGCTATTCGGCAAACTGCGCGGCAAGGGCATCGAACCGGCGCCGATCCGCGTCAGCGCGAGCTGTCATCGTGTGCCCGTGCTCGATGGCCACACGGGAGCAGTCTTCGTCGAGCTGGAGAAGCGAGCCAGTCCGGGGGAGGTCATTGAGGCCATCTCGAAATTCAAGGCTAAGCCCCAGGAGCTCAAGCTACCTTCCGCGCCCGAGCAGCCCGTGCTTGTCTCGCCGGAGGAAGACATGCCCCAGCCGCGGTACGCTCGATATGCTGGTTCGGTCCCGGGCATGTCCGTAGTCGTGGGGCGTGTGCGAAAAGACCCGGCCCTCAAGAACGGGATCAAATTCGTTTGCTGCGGTCACAACGTCATCCGGGGTGCCGCGGGGGCAGCTGTGCTAAATGCTGAGTTGCTGAGAGCCGAGGGTTATCTAAATTGACACTCCCCAGGGCTAAAGCCCGGG
>CAZCRN010000013.1:0-1281 GCA_964501125.1 Hadarchaeota archaeon (SeqCode)
AAGCTTACTCCGTTCACCGAGGCCGATAGGCTGGAGGCCCGTGAGTGATCGTCTTCGACACCTACGCTTGGGTGGAGTACTTCATCGGCAGCAAACGCGGCGCAGTTGCTAAGGGGTATGTAGAAAGCGGAGAAGGGATCATAACTCCAGATATAGTGCTCGCGGAGATAGCTAAGAAATACCTGCGCGAGGGCATTACCGGAGGGGAAGTGAGGAGGAGGCTGTACTACATCGCATCCAGGAGCGAAATCGAGACCATCAACGTGGAACTCGGTATAAGTGCCGCCAAGGTTTGGCAAGAGCTTGCGGCAAATGTGAGGAAGAGGAAGCTGAGGGGTCCAAGCTTGGTAGATGGAATCGTGCTCGCCACCGCAAGATGTCACCGGGCCAGGGTGTTAACTGCAGACAGGCATTTTGAGGGGCTAGCGGAAACACGGATGATATGACCCGCAGCTAGAAGAACTTTCCATATGAAAAACAAAAGTGGCTTCGGGTTTTTCCTCTTATTTTCCACGGACCCAATATTCCCTCGACTCAGTGATCTCCTTCTTCCAAATTGGCACTTCGGCCTTTATGCGGTCCATCAGCTCGGGCAGTACCGAGAAAACTTCGGCACGATGTTTGCCAGCTACCAGAACATAGACAGCATCCTCGCCGGGTTTTAGGTTGTCGACAACGTGGTGGATCATCACCCGCGAGATGTTAGGCCGCCGCTCGGCCTCAGCGGCTATTTGTTCTAGCTTTTTCAGGGCTTCATCTGAGCACTCATAATGCAAACGCTTTACCGCTTCCTCATCCTTTGAGACTCCACGGACGATGCCGACGAAGCAGCCGATCGCGCCGGCTTCACCTCTAAGCTCTTGTTTTAGCTCCCCCAGCAGTCGAGGCAAATCGACCTCGCCTTTTTTATGGATGCCAACGTCGGCCATGTAATACCCTACAAATTGGCCGGTGTTTTGATTAACCACCGGACACAGGCGGAAATATAGCAACAACGTTTCCATCGGCCAGCGGCGTGTTCAGTCCCTTGAGCAAGTTGATTCCGCGCCCATCGACCAAGATGTTCACGGTCTCGCGAAGCTTTCGAGTGTTAGGCTCATAAAGCTGGTCCGCAAGCCCTTTGCCGAATCGCCCGACCAGCACCTCTAGCAGCGCTTGCACGTCTTTACACTCCGAGGGGCTTACCTCGATCTGGCTTTGGCCGGCAGCCTCACGGAAACTCGCGAAGAACTTCACGGTTATCTTGCCCATTGGGTTCCCACCAGCGATTCGTTGGCCCGA
>CAZCRN010000013.1:1381-2853 GCA_964501125.1 Hadarchaeota archaeon (SeqCode)
TTTTATGCATGCGTTGCACTTTCGCTCATCTCAAAGCGGCTAAGGTGATTTCGTGGATCCAGGTAGTTGGTTGCTCGGGGTACTCGAA
The DNA here is from genome assembly GCA_964501125.1 of Hadarchaeota archaeon (SeqCode). Lineage (GTDB taxonomy): Archaea > Hadarchaeota > Hadarchaeia > Hadarchaeales > CAZCRN01 > CAZCRN01. Next base: position 1,470 of record CAZCRN010000013.1, read on the forward strand.
AACACGTGGTATTACAGCAAAGAGGCCGCACCATTCCTCCTCTTCGGTTTCTTGGTGGCGGGGCTGATTTACGAGTTCGTGCCAAGGGAGAAAATAGCAAAATATCTCGGCGGCTGCGGTCTGGCCCCAGTGGGCACCGCGTCCGTAATAGGGACGGCACTACCCCTCTGTAGCTGCGGCGTAATCCCAACGGGGATCGGGCTTCATCGTAAAGGGGCAGGTTTGGGTCCAACGCTGGCATTTTTCATCGCCACTCCTGCTTTGAACCCAGCAGCCATCCTAGTCACCTATAGTCTCATCAATCTGGAGTTCGCGGTAGCGAGGTTAGTGGCTACAATATTTGTTGCAATGCTTGCAGGTCTGGTTGCATATTTTTACGTGTCTAGGACGGGGGCCAGGACACCGGCGCCGGTCAGCCGGTCAACCCCTGCACCAACACGCGAGTCAACGTACCTAAAGGCGCCACCGATTTCACGGCTCGAGTCCGCCGTGGCTTATGGATTTGACAGTTTGATGAGGGATATCGGCAAGTTAATAATTATAGGAATAATCGGTGCAGCGATACTTGCAGTGACCCTCCCTTCTGAGGTGATACAGCAGTACTTGGGCGGTTACGGACTCTTGCCATTAGTGGTAATGCTCCTAGTAGGCACCCCGATGTACATTTGCGCCACGGGAAGTGTACCGGTGGTTGCGGCCTTGATGGGAAAAGGTATGAGTGCTGGGGCCGGGATGGTATTCTTGATAGCTGGCCCAGCCACAAACATCTCCACGATCTTTGCGATGTACAAAGGAATAAGCAGGGCAGCGGTCGCGATTTACCTCTTTGCGATCGTCGTGGGGTCTCTGATCGTTGGATTATTGGTGAACATGTTTTATTGAGGAGGTGCTGAAATGGCCAAAGCGTTAAAGTGCGAACAATGTGGAGCCCCGATAAAGGAAAAACCTGTGATCGAAGAAATCGAAGGAAAAGAGCACTACTTTTGCTGCAAAGGATGCGCCATGAGTTACAAAATGATTGCCGGCATACGTTAATTGATTTAGGCGTTCACTCTAGGCATATTTTGCATTCTTCTTCGCTGAGAGAAGGGGCGGATTCCATGTGTAGGATGCAGAGGATCTCCTTGGCCCTCATCCGCTCGCACATTTTACAAAATTCATTGGTGGCTTGGGTGTAAGTGATGTCTCCCTTCGCTATCTTCCCCGCGAGCGCTCGCACGGATTTGTACACTTCCTTGTTTCTTTCAATTAGTCTCGCGTATTTGTCGGATCCCCTTAAAGATCGAATATACTGGCTAACCGCGGGCTGGGTTATCCCAAGTTTTTCCGCAACTTGAACTTGTGTAAGCCCATAGCTATCCATCATCTCCTTGACGATCAGAGT